>CAJKVD010000076.1 GCA_905203195.1 uncultured Clostridium sp.
CATTGGTAATCCTTTTAAAGTAACTCCATCTACACTTAATTTTGCTTTTGTATTTTTATTTGTTATATTTATTGTTGCTTTTCCGTATTCGTCAAAAGTAAAAGTTGCTATTTCTTCATCTTTTGAAAAATACTTTATTGTTTTAGCAACATTTGTTATATCTTCACTTGCATAAAGAGTATAAATTGTTCCTTTTAAGTTTGCATCTCCGTGATGACTTGTTTTATCTACTCTATTTTTATTACCTGTATCTTTATCTGTTTTTTCTATTGTAATTTCTCCTGTAGGCTCATTATTTTTGAAAGAAACTTCTGCTGTTTCGTTTACTTTTACATTAACTTTTTGAACAGAATTGTCTAATAAATAACCTGTTGGAACAGATACCTCTTTTATATAATAAGTTGCAGGTGCTAATCTATCAAATTTTATTTGACCATTGCTATCACTTGTTTCTGTCCTTACTTTTTGAGTACAATTTGCGTCTTTATATAATTCAAATTTACATTCTGCTAATTTATCTCCATTAGTATTTGTTTTTACTAATAATGCATTTCCATATTCTACTTCAACTGATATGCTAAACCATGAAGGATCAACATAGTTTGAGAATATTAGATTTTGCACACTTCCAGATGTAAATTGGAAGTACATATAATTTGACATTGTATCATTTGAATAAGCATCTCCATTTGGTAGTAATTGATATAACTTATAATCGTTTGATTTAAATGTTACACTATCTGCTGTTGTATCATTTGATACGCTTATATTTAAGTCATTACTTCCTTTTGTATGACTAAATGTTACTCCATTTTTAGTTTCAGAAAATGATTGGTAAGATGCAAGTCTTCCAGTTGTATCAGTTACCTTTGTACTTCCTCCTAAATCTACTTTTATTGTATTACCATTAAAAGATGTGTTTCCGTGATATTCATTATAATAATCTTCTGTTTTAGATAGCCAACTTGAATAAATAGAAGATGACATATATGTTGAGTTCCAACTATCTCTACTTGGTTTATCTAATGAACTATCTATATTGTTATGAATATACTCCCATACATATTGCTGTGTTGCACAAGCATCTTTTTTAGCCTGTGTTGTTGTTGGAAGTCCAGTTCCATGATTCATTGTATAACCGAAATATATCATTTCAGCAATCTTTTCATATTTTGGTAAATCATTTTTATATTTTACTTTAAATTCGTTATCATAGGTGTATTCACTTCCATCTGGCGAAGTTACTCCTCTTTGACAACAAAATGCTACATAAGTTTTTCCATCATAAGTTACATAGTGTAATTCGTGATTATATGAACCTAAACTACCAGATATAACGCCGAATTTTGCATTACTATTCATATCTGTTATGAATGCTGCAAAAGTTTGTAATGGTAATGAACTTATTGTCATAAAAATTAAGCATATTATTGCTACTATTTTTTTAGTTTTATTTTTCATATATTTATCTTTTCCTTTCTTTTTTCATAAAAAAATAGCCTAACATTTCTGTTAAGCCTTTAATTACATTATTTTTAATTTAATTTCTAATTGCCCAAAAATAATATTTTCCACATAATTGGCATTGTCTAATTGCGTGCTGACCAGACTCCCAGTCTTTTGTGTATTCTTCAAATGCCTTATAAGCCTCGTCCCATGTCTTATAATAACCATGTTCGTTTGCTCCATCTCCTCCAATATGATGTGTTCCCCCCTCATCACACCAATATGCTGTTTTTGTTTCTTCTTTCTTACTAGATGAAGTTGTTTCAGATTTTTTCGCTGTTTCCTTTTGGGTTGTTTCTTCTTTTTTAGTCTGCTCACTTTTTGTTGTAGTTGTATTTTCTTTTTTAGTTGTACTACTTTGTTGTGTCTTTGTACCATTACTTGTTGTTGTATCTTTTTTTGTTGAAGTTGTTTTTTGTGTAGAACTATCATTATTATTAGAAACTTTTGACTCTTCTTTTTGTGTTGTTTTAGTTTCTTCCCCACTAGAAACTTTTTCTTTTTCCTCTGCTTTGTTCTCCGATTCTTTATTATCTTCTTTTGTAGTATTTTTTTCATCATCTATTATGTTTTCGTTTATCTCATTTACAACTTGTTCTTGTTCAACTTCGTTTATACCATCAGAAACTACAAAAGTATCTTCATATTTGTTTCTATTAAAAAAATAATAAACTCCTGCTCCTACTATGCCAACTAATAAAATAATTATAATAACAATATATATCTTCTTTTTCATAAATAATCATCTCCTATTGTCATTATTTTACATTATTTTAAATTATTTTCAATTATGCAATTAAAATTTATTATCTTGTTATAGATTTTTGTTTTTGTCTTTGTCTATTATAATGTTCTTCTACACACTTAAATAAAAAGTCTTCTACTTCTTTTGGTGTAGCAATATCTCGTGGAATGTATTTTTCAAACCTTTCATAATGAATACTATATTTTTCTTTTTGATTAGGTTTTTCCTCTTGCATTACTGCTTCAATCTTATCTACTGATAAAGTTCCTGCTTGACTTAACTTTTTCAAATAAATGGCTTGTGCTTGCGAAGGTGTTGCATCATACATTTTTATACAATTTATTAGCATATATTGTTCTTCTTTTTTTAAATAAGATATTTCAACTGCAGGATTAAAAGATATTTTTCCTATATCAACCATATCTAGTAACTCCTTAATCAATTCTGTTAGTCTTATATATCTTTGTACTTGTCTTCCACTTTCTCCACTTTCATTTCCAACCAAATCAGCACTTACTAACTTCTCGCCAACTTGTCGAGAAGTTTCTTTTTTTCCTTGATGACTTATTGCTTCCATTTTCATTTTATAAGCAAAGGCTTTTTCACTTGGCAATACTTTCTCTCTTTGTATATTGCTATCTACCATTAAAATGGTCGCCTCATCTTTTGTTAAATCTCTTATAATAGCAGGTATTTCTTGTATTCCTAATATTTCACTAGCAAACTTTCTTCTATGTCCAGAAACCATTTCATAATTTCCTTTTTCATCTCTCCTTACTATTACAGGTTGTTTTACTCCTCTTTCTTTAATACTTTCTATTAAAGATTCCATTTCTTCATTCTTTTCTATTTTATATGGATGATTTGGAAAATTAGAAATTTCACTTATTGGGAGCATAACAACTGATTCAGTTTTACCTTTATTTGTACTGAATTTAAACAACTCATCTACACTTGGTAGTCCTTCCATTTTTAATTCTTTCGCTATCTCTCAACACCTCCCTCGAAAAATTTTCATAAGCCATTGCAACTTTACAATTTTTATCATAGGCGAATATGCTTTTCCCCTCTATTCCACATTCCGCAACCTTTATACCTAACGGAATAATGGTTTTATAAACTTTTAATACACTTCCATAATTATTTCTTAATGTATCTACTGTACTTCTCGCTAATCTTGTTTGCATATTTGCAAGTGTAAGTAATACACCATCGATTTTTAATTTTTGATTTAAAACAACTCTTATTTTATCTATTGTATCTAATAATTGTGTCATTCCTTTTAATGATAAATAGTGTGTTTGTACTGGAATAATTACACTATCGGCTGCAGTTAAAGCATTTATTGTAAGTATTTCAACAGATGGCTGACAATCTATAATTATATAATCATAGTCATCTCTTATCTGTTTTATATAATCTGATAATATTCTTTCTCTATTTATAAGAGATGCAATTCCTTTTTCAAATGCCCCTAGTTCCATATTTGATGGAATTAACTTTATGCCCTCTGAATTTTGCACAATTCCATCTGTTTTCTCAAAAGGTATCTTTCTAATTGTTTTTTCCAGCATAGTTTTTATCGTTGTTTCCATTTCATCTTGATTTCTAAAACCTAATGATGTTGTTAAACTTCCCTGTGGGTCAAAATCTATTAGTAAAACCTTTTTACCTTTCATATTCAAATATGCTCCTAGATTTAATGCTGTTGTTGTTTTTGCTACTCCACCTTTTTGATTACTAATTGCAATTACCTTACATTCAGACATTTTTACCCTCCTTTCATTTAATTAAGTTATCTAAAAAGATAACTATGTAAAAATAAACTGACTTTTTGTCAGTTTATCATCAAATTTTATCTTACATTTCCTATTTTTTTCATTCGCTTATCTATTTCATCTTTCTTTCTTAATTGTTCTTCTCTCTCTTTAATTTCTTCTAGTTGTTTCTCAATACTTTTCTCACAAAAATCAACACTTGTAATTTTTACATAGTCCAATATTTGTTTTTGGTGTCTTAACATTTCTTTTTTACAATAATCATTATACTCTTCTAGTTTCCTATCAATATTATAAGATGTAAGGTCTTTAAAAACAATAGTATTGCTTTCTATATGCCATTCTTCACTTAACATTAAATATGCTAAAAAGAATTTTTGTCCTTCTTCATCATATTCCCATAATTTTGAACTACTAAATAAATTCTTATCACTAAAATAAATCATATCTCCTCCTTAATTATCTTGATAAATCTTTTTTGTGTTGCTTATCTAGTTTTGTTCTAACTTTTGAATATATTTCAAAAGCATCATCTTGGTTAAACTCTTTGTCTATTGTAACTTTTCCTCTTTCTAAAAATTCCTTTGACAATATGAAGTTTCCTTTATCAACAAAGTTATATCTTCCCAATTCATCTTTTCCTATATACATTGCAGTAACTTGTACTATATTATCTCTTGAAATAGGAAAATTAACTGTTAAAAAATTGCCTCTTTCTAATTTGTCCAGATAATTTATAGCATCATCTTCGCTCACTATTTTCCCTCCTTTTTTCTTTTTTTGCACAAAAAAAATGACTTAATCTTTCAAGACTAAATCATCTTTTTGTTATGTATTTAATTAAGACATTATTTTTGCTAATAATTCATTGACTAAATCAGCAGGTTCTCCTTTTCTAACTAATGAATTTCTATATTCCATTAGCAAGTCTCTTATTAAAACATATTCCTCATAAGTAACTTTTAATTTAATATTTTTATCGAACATAGGAATCTCCCTCTCATATTTTATTTTGTTACATACATAATAAAATACTTTTCGAAAAAAATCAATTATACTTGTAAATTTATATCAATTTTTTAAATTTCTTTCATTTTTTATAATTTTTAATTTTTTTAGATACACTCAACCCTTGATATTACTGCATTTAATCATTCTACATAGTGGACAATCGTTGTTATTACTAATGCTATTAGAGTTATACCTTTATTACTTCTTGTTTTTATTCTGT
>CAJKVD010000077.1 GCA_905203195.1 uncultured Clostridium sp.
TCCTGCTCCTAATGTTAATATTATATCATTTTCTTTAACATTTTCTTTTAAATAGGAAACACAGTTTTCAAAACTTGGTATGTATATTGCATGTTTTCCTAAATGATTAATTTCGTCTGCTAAGTCTTGGGAACTGATATTGTATGTATTAGTTTCTCTTGCGGCATAGATGTCTAATAATATTATATGGTCAAAATTTGTAAGAGCTTTTGCAAAATCATTAAATAAGTTTTTTGTTCTGCTATAAGTATGTGGTTGGAAAACAACCCATGATTCGTTATATTTTTTGTTACTTAGTGAATTTGCAGTTGCACATATTTCTGTAGGATGATGACCATAATCGTCAAATATACGAGCACCATTTATTTTTCCTTTGAATTCGAATCTTCTATGTGCCCCTGTGAATTTTGCAAGTGCTGATTTTATATATTTTTGGTTTATTCCATAATAGTCACATAAAGCAATACATGCTAATGCATTTAAAATATTATGCTTTCCTGGAATGTGTAGAGTAATTTTTTCGTAGAATTTATTTGTTTTATATACATCGAATGTAGGGAATCCATCATCATCAAATGTTATATTGTCAGCAAAAAAGTCTGCTGTTTTATTTGTGATTCCATATGTTATATTTTGAGCTTTTGTATATTTATGAAGCTCTGAACAATTTATATCATCTGCATTTGTTACTAATACTCCATTATCAGGTAATAATTTTGCATATTTTATAAATGCTTTTTTGATGTTTTCAAAAGTTTTAAAATAATCTAGGTGGTCATTATCTATATTTAATATTACTTCTGCTTTAGGACTAAATTTTAGAAAACTTTCAACATATTCGCAAGCTTCTATTATAAAGTGTTCACTATTTCCAACTCTGTAATTACCGTCTAATTGCTTTAAATAAGCGCCTACTTGTATACTTGGGTCTTGATTTGCTTCCATAAAGCATAATGAAATCATTGATGTTGTAGTTGTTTTTCCATGTGTACCTGATATGCAAATTGTGTCTGTAAAACAACGTGTAATTTCACCTAAAAAGTCTGCTCTTTCCATTGTTTGAATATTGTTTTTGTGTGCTTCTTGCATTTCTGGATCAGAATCTTTTATTGCTGCTGAATAGACAACTATGTCAGAAGTTTTAATGTCTTCGATATTGTGCCCAATTGTTACTTTAATTCCTAGTTCGTTTAATTTATTTGTTGTTTCTGATTGGGTTCTGTCAGAGCCTGTAACGTGGAAGCCCCAATTTTTTAAGATTGCAGCAATACCACTCATACTAACTCCACCGATACCTATCATATGTATATTTTTATATTTTTGTAAACTTTTAATTTCTGGCATTTTTAACACGCTCCCTTTTATATAACAGATAGATTATATACTTTTATAGTATAAAATTCAAGTTATTTTTACAAATTTCTACAATAAACTTGCTCTGTTTTTTTGTGTGTTTTATATTGTAATATTAAAATATATTCTTTGAATTTGTTAATTATGTTATTTTTTGTTTATAATTCATTTATTTTTGTGGGATTATAGGAAAATGGTAGTTATTTTATTTGATTTATTTTTAAGAATTTAAAAAAATTGTAAAAAAAAGAAGGAATATTGTTTTTTGTATAGAATAATATAATTGTACATATATATAATTCATGTGTACAAATTATACTTTAGGAAAGGGCGGTGCACGCAAAATGGAAATAACAGATGTACGTTTAAGAAAAGTAAATTCTGAAAACAGAATGAGAGCAGTTGCTTCTGTTACTTTTGATAACGAATTCGCAGTTCACGATATCAAAGTTATCGAAAGCCAAAATGGATTATTCATAGCTATGCCAAGCAGAAAAACTCCAAACGGAGAATTTAAAGATATAGCTCATCCAATTAATCCAGAAACAAGAGAGAAAATTCAAAAAGCTATTTTAGAAGCTTATGAAAACTCTGATGATGCTACTACAACAACAGAAGGTTCAGCTGAATAATTTAAATAGAACCAAGAAAAGTCCGAGTCATTATGATAAGGATTTTTTCTTTTTTTAAATAACAGATAAAAAAACACTACCTGTTTTGATAGTGTTTTTTCTTTCACATATATATTAAATTTGTCTTAAAAAATTATATCCATTCTTTATATTTTTTTATATAAATTTTCTTTGCAAATAAGGCTACAAAACAATAAAGAACAGGAACTCCAATTATTATACTTAAATATTTAAATGGAATTGCAACTAACCCAATTAAATTACCTATAAATGTATAAGGGATTATAATTGCAATAATACTTAGAAGTATTGATGAAAAATATACAACTTTATTAGCATTGCTTTGTATAAAAGGTATTTTTGCGGTTCTTATTATATGCATTCCAATCAAATTTGATGCAACACCATAAGAAAACCATATAGTTTGGAAAGTCGCAGAATCTCTTATACCGAATATAAACCACATTGATGCAAATACAATCATATCAAAACATGAGCTTAGTGGACCCATGAATAACATGAAATGTTTTAAACTTTGTATATTCCACTTTCTAGGTTTTTGTAAATATTCTTCATCTACATTATCAAATGGTAAAGTTAATTGTCCAAAATCGTATAGTAAACTTTGTACTAGTAATTGGATAGGTGTTATTGGTAGAAAAGGGAATAGTATACTTGCTATTATTACTGAGGATACTTCTCCAAAGTTAAAACTTACAGCCATTTTTATATATTTTAATAAGTTGGCAAAAGTACGTCTGCCTTCACGTACACCATCTAATAAGACATGCAAGTCTTTTTCTAGTAATATTATGTCTGCTGATTCTTTTGCTACATCAACAGCAGTATCTACAGAAATTCCAACATCTGAATTGTTTAGTGATGGACTATCATTAATACCATCTCCCATATATCCTACTACATTTCCATTTTCTTTTAAAAGTCTTACTATTCTAGCTTTTTGAATAGGTGAGAGTTTAGCAAAAATATTAGTTTTTCTTAATATTCGTAATACGGCTATATCTTGTAATTTGTCAAGTTCATTGCCTAAAACTATATTTTTGGATTTTATACCAACTTTGTTACAAATACATTTTGTTACCTCTGCATTGTCTCCAGTTAGAACTATAACACGTATTCCTGCTTTGTTTAATTTTTCAATAGATGATTTTGCGCTTTCTTTTGGTGGATCTAAAAATCCTATAAATCCCATTAATACCATGTTTTTTTCTATACTTACATCAAAGTTTTCTACGTTTTTTATATCGTTTTTTTGGCAAACTGCTATAACACGTAAACCTTCTTCATTCATTTTTTTACTAATTTTTTTTATATTTTCTTTTATTTCTTTTGTTATAGGAAAGACTTGTCCTTTATAGTCTACTAGTGTACATATATTTAATATTTCTTCTACAGCACCTTTAGTTATCATTTGAATTTTTTCGTTGTTTTCTTCTAGATTTGCAACTATTACAGAAAGACGTCTTCGTGAAAAATCAAAAGGGATTTCATCTATTTTTTTGTATTTGTTTGTTAGTGTTCCCATATCATGTTCAATGCCACGTTTTACTACTGCTTCATCTATATTTCCTCTTAGTCCTGTTTGAAAATATGAATTTAAAAATGCATGTTGTAGAATTCTTAAATCTTCATCACCTTTTATGTCTAAGTATCTTTCTAAAACAATTTTGTCTTCTGTTAATGTGCCAGTTTTATCAGTACATAGGATATTCATTGCTCCAAAACTTTGAATTGAGTCTAATGATTTTACTATTGTTTTCTTTTTTGACATTCGTATTGCACCTTTTGAAAGGCTTGAGGAAAGTATTACTGGTAGTAATAATGGGGTTATTCCTATTGCTATTGCTACTGCAAATGTGAATGCTAGAATTAGGTCGTGTTTCCAAAAGTTTAGTAAAAATACTATTGGAATTAGTATAATCATAAATTTTATTAGTAGTTTGCTTATGCTTTCTATTCCTTTTTGAAATGATGTTTTGGGTTTTGTTGTTATATTGTGTGCTATTTTTGAAAAATATGTTGAGTCCGCTGTTTTTATTACGACTCCTTTTGCTACACCACTTATTACATTTGTCCCCATAAAGCAAATTGTGTCTAAATCTGTGATGCTTTCGATTTCGTCATATTTAATTTCTGAGTTTGTATTTTTTTTGACTGCATCTGATTCTCCTGTTAGTGAGGATTGTCCAACATACAGATCTTTTCCTTCTATTATTCTTAAATCTGCTGGTATCATGCTTCCTGCTGAAAGTGATGCAATATCTCCTAATACTATTTGGTTAATTGGTATTTGTATTTCTTTTCCTTCTCTTATTACTGTTGTTGATGTGGCTACAAGTTCTTTTAGTTTTTCTGCTGCTTTGTTTGAGCGGTATTCTTCTACAAAATCTAACATTGTGCTGACTATTACTAATACTAAAATTACTATAATATTAGCGTAACTTGGTGTTTCTGGTAGTATGATATCTGTATATATTAGTACTAAACTTATTCCCATTAATATGCTATTAAATGGACTGAATAGACTTCCAAAGAAATAGTTGTACCATTTTTTGGGTTTTGCTTGGCTTATTTCGTTTAGTCCATATTGGTGTAATAAGTTTTCTGCTTGGCTATTTGTTAGCCCGTTTTCATTGATTTTATATTGGCTTAAAAATTCTTCTTTTTTTAGTGTACATTCTTTTCCATAGAGTTTTTGAATGTTTAAATCTTCTTTTGATTGTGCCAATTTTACCATCTCCATTCTTTTGTATTTTTTACTTTAGTATTATATCACATTTTTAAAAAATTGATGTATTAATATATAAAATTTTTTAAAAAATTACCTGAATAGAATCCTAAAAGATTTAATTCAGGTTGTTTGTAATTCAAAATTTTTTATTAATCTAAAAACTTAATAAAAAAATGAAATAAAGAAATCCTTAGACTAGCAACAGCTTCAAGTCATTTTATATTTTTATTTTTTTGAAATATTTGTATTGCATTTTTCGTTGGCATATGATATAAAATTTAATATACAATTTTTATTAAGTTTTTAGATTAATAAAAAGAAGAAAAAAAGAGGGAGGAAAAACAAATGTTAAAACAAACCAAAAAACAAAAAGGAATTACGCTTATAGCACTTGTCATTACAATAATTGTGTTACTAATATTAGCAGCAGTAACAATTAGTGCATTAAGTGGAGACAACGGAATTTTAAAAAGAGCAACAG
>CAJKVD010000078.1 GCA_905203195.1 uncultured Clostridium sp.
TGTTGTTGGATCTGTTAATACTGATATATATAATATACCTTGTTCATTGAGTTTTGCTATTGCCGCAGACGTTTTTGCCATTTGCATTAATGACACTATTCCTTCTTGCATTCTTGCTCCACCAGATACACAAAAAATTACTATTGGTAATCTATTTTTTATTGCTGTTTCTGCAGCAAGTGTTATTCTCTCTCCTACTGCTGACCCCATACTTCCCATTAAAAAATTTCCATCCATTACAGCAATTATTGCTTCTTCTCCATTTATTTTACATTTGCCACATTTTACTGCTTCTTGAATTTTTGTTTTTTCTTTTAATGATTCCACTTTTTTTAAATATCCATCAAATTTTAATGGGTCTTTTGTTAAAATTTCTGCTCCTATTTCTTCAAATGTTCCTTCATCTGCAATTTGTTTTATTCTTCTTCTTGATGATAGTCTAAAGTGTTTTCCACAGTTTGGGCATACACTTAAATTTTTATGTAATTCTTCTTTATAAATAATTTCTTTACAATTATTGCACTTTACCCATTTTCCTATCATCTTTTCAGATGCTTCATCATTTTTTGTTGTTTTTTCTTCTATGTTTAATTTTTTGATTTTATCAATAATCATTTGAAAGTACGTTCCTTTCCTATTTTTCTAAAAATTTTATTTAAACATCTCTTTTTCTATAAATGATGTATCATATTTATTAGTTCTAAAAGCCTTATTTTCTAATATTTTTAATATAAAATCCGCATTTGTATCTATGCCTTCTACAACCAATTCTGCAACTGCACTTCTTAGTTTTGCTATTGCTTCTTCTCTATTTTTCCCTTGTGCTATTATTTTAGCTATCATTGCATCATATGTTGCAGGTACTGTATATCCAGAATAAATTGCTGTATCTACTCTTACTCCATTTCCTCCTGGCAAATGTAATCCTGCTATTTTTCCTGGGCATGGCATAAAATTTTTGTCTGGATTTTCTGCATTTATTCTTGCTTCCATTACATGTCCTGTAAATGTTATATCTTCTTGTTTTAATGATAATTTTTCTCCAGATGCAATTTTTATTTGCTCTTTTATAATATCTATTCCTGTTATCATTTCTGTAATTGGATGTTCTACTTGTACTCTTGTATTCATTTCCATAAAATAGAAATCCTGATTTTTATCTACTAAAAATTCTATTGTTCCTGCATTTGTATATCCTATTTCTTTTACTGCTTTTACTGCTACTTGCCCCATCTTTTTTCTTGTTTTGTCACTAATTGCCATACTTGGTGTTTCTTCTATAATTTTTTGATTTCTTCTTTGTATAGAACAATCTCTTTCCCCTAAATGAATGCAATTTCCGTGTTCATCAGCTAATATTTGTATTTCTACATGACGTGGATTTTCTATAAATTTTTCTAAATAAATGCTATCATCTCCAAAAGATATTTTTGCTTCTTGCTTTACTAAATCATATGATTTTTCTAATTCTTCTTTTGAATATGCAACTCTTATTCCTCTGCCTCCACCACCTGCTGATGCTTTTAAGATTACTGGATATTTTATTTTTTCTGCTAATTCTATTGCTTCTTCTTTATTTTTTATTAATCCTTCTGACCCTGGTACCACTGGTACTCCAGCTTTTTTCATTGTTTCTTTTGCTTTTGATTTATTTCCTAATAAATTTATTAATTCTCCACTTGGTCCTATAAATTTTATACCCATATCATTACAAATTTTGGCAAAACTTGCATTTTCTGATAAAAATCCAAAACCTGGATGAATGCTGTCTGCACCTGTTAAACATGCTGCTTCTAATATTGATTTCATATTTAAGTAACTTTTGCTAGATGCTGCTGGTCCAATACAAACTGCTTCATCTGCTAATGTTTTATGTAGTGAATTTTTGTCTGCTTCTGAATATACTGCAACTGTTCTTATTCCCATTTCTCTGCATGCTCTTATTATTCTTACTGCTATTTCCCCTCTATTTGCTATTAATATTTTCTGTAACATATACTACTCCCCTCACTTATGTGTAGTTTGCAAAAACGCGGACTTTAAAATACTTTAATAATGCTAATATTATTAATGTTCGCTTTATTATACTATTGCAAATGTCAATTCTCCTTTTACTGCTATTTTTCCATCAACTGTTGCTATTGCTTCTCCTATTCCAACTGGTCCTTTTTTCTTTATTATATTTACTTCTAATTTTAGTCTATCTCCTGGAACTACTTGCTTTTTGAATTTTAATTTGTCTATTCCTCCAAACAGCGCATTTTTTCCTTTGTTTTCTTCCATTGAAAGTATTGCAACTGCCCCTGTTTGTGCTAATGCTTCTACCATTAATACTCCTGGCATTATTGGATTTCCTGGAAAATGCCCTTTAAAATAGTATTCTTCTTCACTTACATTTTTATATGCTACTGCACTTTTCCCTGGTTCAAAGCTTTCTACTTCATCTATCATCAAAAAAGGTTCTCTTTGTGGTATTATTTTCTTTATTTCTTCTTTTCCTAACATTTATTTGCATTCCTTTCCATTTTTTTGTACTACTCGATTATGCTTTTATTTTGAATAATGGTGCTCCATATTCAACCATTTCTTCATTTTTAGCACACACTTCAACTACTTCTCCATCAAATTCTGATTCTATTTCATTCATTAATTTCATAGCTTCCACTATACATACTACTTGACCTTTATGAATTTTGTCTCCAACTTTTATATATGCTGGTTTGTCTGGAGCATCACTTGAATAAAATGTTCCTACCATTGGTGATGTTATTATTTGCAAATTTTCGTCTTTTGGCTCTTCTTTCTTTGTGCTATCTATTTCTACAACAGTTGGTGTTATCCTTTCTGCTGTTACAACAGATATATCATTTTGTACTGTTTTAGCCATGCTTATTTTTATTCCATCTGGAAATTCTATATCTAATGATGATAATTTTGAGTTTCCCATATCATCCATTAGTTTTTTTATTTCTTCATATTCCATTAAAACCACTTTCCTTTCAAAATTCTAATATTAAATTTTTATAAACCTCAATGTTTTATATTTTCTTTAATAATATTGTACTATTGTGTCCTCCAAATCCTAATGAATTTGACATTGCATATTTTATTTCTACATTTCTTCCTTCATTTGGAACTATATCTAAATCACATTCTTCATCTGGCACTTTGTAATTTATAGTTGCTGGTATAAAACTATCTTGAATTGCTTTTGCACATACAACAGCTTCTGCTCCACCAGCTGCACCTAATAAATGTCCTGTATGTCCTTTTGTAGAGCTCACCATTACTTTTTTTGCTGCCTTTTCTCCTAATGCTGATTTTATTGCCATTGTTTCGCATAAATCATTTAGATGTGTTGATGTTCCATGTGCATTTATATATGTAATTTCTTCTGGATTTATATTTGCTTCTTTTATAGCATTTTTCATAGCTCTTGCTCCACCTTCTCCATCTGGTGCTGGTGATGTTATATGATATGCATCTGATGTTACTCCGTATCCAACTACTTCTGCATAAATTTTAGCTCCACGTTTTTTTGCATGCTCATATTCTTCTAATACTAAAACTCCTGCTCCTTCTCCCATAACAAATCCACTTCTTTCTTTGTCAAATGGGATACTTGCTCTTTCTACATTTTCTTCTTTTGTTAATGCTTTGATATTTGTAAATCCAGCTATACTAAGTGGTGTTATACTTGCTTCTGTTCCTCCTGCAATAACAATATCTTGATATCCATGTTTTATCATTCTGTAACCTTCACCTATACTATGTGTTCCAGAGGCACATGCTGTTACTATTGCCATTGATTCTCCTTTTGCTCCTAAATCTATTGCTACGTTTCCTGTTGCCATGTTTGAAATTCCCATTGGTATATACATAGGTGATACTCTGTCTGGACCTTTAATAACACATTTTCCATGTTCTGTTTCTATTGTTTCTATTCCACCTATTCCTGAACCAATTATAGTTCCTACTCTTTCCATATTTTCTTTTTCTTTATCTAGTCCACTATCTTTCCATGCTTGTCTTGAAGCTACTATTGCATATTGTGAAAATAAATCTAGTCTTTTTGCTTCTCTTCTTTCAAAATAATCTTCTGGATTATATCCTTTTACTTCTCCTGCAATTTTTACTTTAAAATCTGTTGTATCAAATTTTGTAATTTTGTCTATTCCACATTTTCCTTCTTTAATGTTTTTCCAAAATTCTTCTACATCATTTCCTATAGGTGTAATTGCTCCTAATCCTGTTATTACTACTCTTTTTTCCATTTTTATACTTTCCTTTCTCTATATTTTTCAATCTTTTATATCATACCTCCGTCAACATTGATAGTTTGTGCTGTAATATATGAGCTACTATCTTCTCCTAAAAAGTAAACTAGTTCAGCTACTTCTCTTGCAGTACCCATTCTTTTTAATGGAATTTGACTATTTATGTTTTCTTTTATCTCATCTTTTAAAACATTTGTCATATCTGTTTCTATAAAACCTGGTGCAACAGCATTTGCACGAATATTACGAGATGCCAATTCTTTTGCAACACTTTTTGTAAAGCCTATAATTCCAGCTTTTGAAGCCGCATAATTACATTGACCTGCATTTCCTGCAACTCCGACAACTGATGCTAAATTTACAATACTTCCTTTTTTCTTTTTCATCATATATCTAGTAACTTCTTTTGTTACTAAATATGTTCCTTTTAAATTAATCTGAATTACTTTGTCAAATTCTTCTTCACTCATTCTCATTAAAAGATTATCTTTTGTAATTCCTGCATTATTAACTAAAACATCTATTTTCTCAAACTTTTCTATTGACTCCTTTACCATATTTTTTACATCTTCAGAATTTGAAACATCTGCTTTTATTAATAAAATATCTGCTGCTCCTACTTGTAATAATTCTTTTTTTAATTGTTCTGTATCTGTTTTATCTGAAACATAATTTATTATTATTTGATATCCATTTTCTGCAAATTTCATTGCAACTGCTTTTCCTATTCCTCTTGAACCACCTGTTATTAATACTGTTTTCATTTTTTCACTTTCCTTTTCTATAATATTTTTATGATTTTTTTATAAAACCTGTTAGAGCTTTTCCTGGTCCTATTTCTAGATATTGCTCTATTCCTTCTGATTTCATTAAATCTATAGCTTTATCAAATCTAACTGGACTAATTATATGATTTGCTAAAATTTGTTTAATA
>CAJKVD010000079.1 GCA_905203195.1 uncultured Clostridium sp.
TCCAGTCATCTCAACAATTTCAGAGTGATTTCCTAATTAGGGAATCGCTCATTCTATGGTCATCGTCCTTAATTTCAATACCACCACACATTTCATATAATCTTGAAATTATTGAATCAACAATACTATAATTTTTATTTATACATAATCTTTCTCTTAATTGATTTCTGTTATAATTTGTGGTTATAACAATCGGCAAATAATTATTATATCTATTATTCACTATCAAAAATAATTTTTCTAATACCCATTCTGTTGGCTTTTCTTTTCCTAAATCATCAATTACCAAAAGATCCACACTAGAATATAAATTTAAATAGTCTTTATCAGAAACTTCTGAATCGCTATATGAATCTCTAATAAAATCTAACAATTGTATTAAAGTTCCAAATATTACTGATTTTCCGTTCTTAATAATTTCATTTGCAATGCATGATGCTAAATAAGTTTTACCTACACCATAAGCACCTGTTATAAAAAGTCCTTTATTTGTTGTTCCTGTTATCAATTTTTCTACATATTTTTTTACATTTTCATAAGCTTTTTTATTCTTATTTGTTATTTTATAATTTTCAAATGTGCTATTTAATTGACGTTTTCCTAAATTATTATTTTTAAATAATTTGTTTATTTTACTTAAATTGATTTTTCTTATTTTGTCTTTTTCAATGTATTCATCATATTGTTGCCAAATTTTACTAGCTTCATTACAAGTACATCTTTCGTATGCAGTTGCTATATCTTTATAAACAATATTGACATATAGTGCAGTATAATCATTTATATGTAATAACTTTCCACAGAATTTGCACTGTTTGTACATTTTATTATCAGTATCTAAAACTATGTCAGAAATCAATTGTTTTGAATCCACTACCATTTTCACCTGCCTTCATATCATCTTCTAATCTATTCTTTTCTATTTTATTCTTTTCTGTTATATTCTCTTCTTCCACGTTACTTGACGTTTGTGTAACGTTACTTTCTTCTTTTTTCTTATCTCTAAATCTTTTTTGTCTTGCTCTATTTTGCTCTAAAATTTTCTCATATTTATCAATACTTTGATACTTATACCAGTTTTTAATTATATATGTATTTTCCTGATATATTAGCATTTCTAAATGGATTAATTTGTTCAATATATTTTCCATTTTTGCATCCGTTTTGTGAATGATTGTTGCAAGTTCATGCACTGTCATCGGATTATTTTCTGAAATCATTAACTTTCCTTCTTGCATACATTGTCCTGCTATTGTTAATAATTGAATCCATACTCTAAAAAATGTGTCCCCATCACGTTCTTTAAGTAATATTTTGATTTTTGGATTTGCAAATATATCTGTAAACACTTTAATCCATTGCATGTTTTCCCTCCCCTACTTTTTTAATGATTCTTGTTCTTTATTGTTTAAGTATTCATCTAGTGCTTGTACTCTAAATAATACTCTTCCACCAACTCTTGCACATGGTATTTGTTTTCTTCTTACTAATTGGTTTACTAACCAATATGATATTCCTAAATACTCTGCTGTTTCTTTCATTGTTAGTGTTTTTCGTTCTACCTTTGGCAATTCTGGCATATAATCACCTCTCTTTTTCTTAAATTCTTTATGCAAAAATATGTATAAATATTAAATTTTATATATTCTTGCATTTACATTTGTATAATTTAGTTAACTAATTATTATTTATTATTTTAGATGTTTTATTTGCTCTAAAAAACCGTACAGATAATAATTCTAAAATTTATTTCTATTGTATGGCTATTTCTTTATTTTTTAATTTGTAAAAAAATTTATGATTTTTGTCACATTTTCTATTTTTATTTCGCCTATTTATATAGAAAGATCAATAATTTAAAATTTTTTTAATTTTTTTACAATTTTGGTCAGGTTTTTCACTTTTTTTTCGCCTATGTATGCAGAAAGATTAAATCTTAAAAATTTTTTGTAGTTTTACTAAGATTTTTGAGTCTTTCTTCGCCTATTTGTATATAGGAATATTAAAATTTTAAAATTCTTTATAAATTTTGTGAGATTTTTTAATTTTATTTCGCCTATTATATTAGAAAGCATAAAAATTAATTTTTTAAAATTTTTTGATAGGTTTTTCCATTTTTCTTCGCCTATTATTTATGAAAGCATAAAAGATTAATTTTTAAAAAATTTTTGGGAATTTTAATACTTTCATTTCACCTTTTATATAGAAAGGTTATAAATTTAATACAAGTTCAAGGAGGAAAATTATGAATTATGAATTAGAAATAGCATTTGACTTCAAAAATTCAAAAGAGTATTTTGTAAGATACGAACCAATAGAACTAACAGACTCAGAGAAAATACCAGAAAAACTAAAGAATAAAAAATTATATGTTTTTGAAAAAGTTAAACCTAAAGCAAAAAATATCGGAACATTTCTGCTTTAATTTCTAAATTTAGATTTTTCAAATGCTTTACATTTGAACTATTTTTTAGTGCATTATTTTCTTGTTAATTTCATCGCTAGTAAAAAGAATTATCTAGATTTTGAATATTATAAAAGTATTGATTTAACATCTGAAATTATGGATAATCCAAAAATAATATTAACAGAAGATGAATTTATAGATTATGCTGAAGGGACGAAATTACTTTATTTTAGTTTTATTGACTCTGCTCAATTTGTTTTTAGGAATATCGCAGAAAAAATATATTTCAAGACATTGTTTGAATCATCTACTGAAGAAGATTTAGATTATGAAAGTCTAAAGATTTTGAAAGATAATGAAACATATGAATCAATTTTAGATAATATATCTGAAAATTTTAAAGATATAAAAATGAACTTTGACTTAGATTCTTTCTTTTTAGGTTCTAATAATAATAAGTCAAAAGATAATATTAGGTATTACTATTCTTCTAATGACTTTACTTGTCTTTTGTTTATTTGTATGAAGGAATTTATGAATTATAAAAATAGTTTTAGGATTATAAAATGTAAAAATTGTAATCACTATTTTATTCCTAAAACTGCACATAAAACATTGTATTGTGATAATATTTTTAAAAGTGGTCTAACTTGTAAGGAATTTGCTGATAAGGTTTCTTCTAATAGAACATATGCTAATGATCCTATTTGTAAAAAGTATAGGAATAGATATAAAAATTTGAGTAAACAAGCTTCTATTAGTAATAATCCTGAGGTATTAGCTCTTTATGAAAGATATAAAGTTGATGGTGCTGTGATGCTTGATAAATATAAACATGATGAAATTAGTGGTAGTGATTTTGAAAAATGGATTGATGGGATGAAAATAAGAAAGTAAGAAAATGAATAGAGTTTAAAGTGCAATTTTTGCACTTTAAGCTTGTGTGAATTGCACTTTATTTTACCCTTTCCAACTCATAGCCCATATCTTATATTTCTTATAATTTCATTTGTTCTAAATTTACTAATTCATTTTTCCTAAAAGTCATCTTTAATAAGCATGGAGATTTTATAGCCAACTCATTTTCCTTGTATTCAAGATTTAATCTTTCGTTTACTTTGCAAAAACTTAACAAATAGAATTTTATTGTTCCACCATGACTTATAACAGCTATTCTCTTTCCTTTATATTTCTCAAGTATTTCATTAAAAAATTCATTCATCCTTTTATTAGTATCATTTGCGCTTTCACCATCGCGAGTTTTAAATTCTGGAAAGGCTAATTGTTCACGAGATGGATCTCTGGTTTCTTTATTATTCATAAATTTTGCTAAATCATCCATATTTCCAAGTTTTCTTTCACTCAATCTTTTATCTATGTTATATTGTAAATTGTTCTTATATGCTATATATTTTGCAGTAGCTTTTGCTCTTGTATAGTTGCTTGTCCAAATAACATCAAGATTTTGTAATTCTGTATTTTCGCTTAATTTCTTAGATTGTTCTTCTCCTTTTATAGACAATATTTCTTTTTCATTAATCATTTGAGAATTTTCATTTGTGTTTCTAATCCCATTTTCCTCAACTGTTTCAGCATGTCTAATTAAATAAATAACGGTATCATTCATTTTAAATAACTTTCTCCTCTTTTTTATATTATATATTTTTTATTTGTAAAATATTACTAAAGTTCAAATTTGTATAAAGTTTCACCTGTTTTTAATTTTTTTATAAAAATTGCTCCAAACTTTTCATAATAATTTTTTAAGTCTGTTTTTAGATATATTGTTGTAAATCCTCTATTTTTTGCCTCTTTTAATATGGCATCATTTAATATTCTAGAATATCCTTTTTTTCTATATTCTTTTTTTACATACATTGTAGCATACCATGGCTTTAGTTCTTTTTCTTCTTCACAATCTTTTGGAAATACAGATATAAATCCTATCAACTTATTATTATCTACTAAAATTAACTTGCAAAAAAATTCATCATTAAATGCATTATAAATTTTCTCTTTTTTTCTTTCTATTCTACATTTTCTATTTTCTTCTTTATTGTCTGCCCATTCATCATATTCTAATTTTGCAACTTCATCTAAATATTCTAATTTATTTTTTAAATTATATATTTGCATATTTTTTCTCCATATTACGTATATAATTATCAGCCTCATCTCTAGATTTAAAAATAAATATACTATGATTAATTTTATATTTATCCAATAACTTATAAATTTGTGGCAACTTTTCGTTAGTAAAATTAATAATGCATTGTTTAAAATTTTCATCTAGTTTCTTTTCTACCCAAGGCAAATCGTCTCTTTTTTGACCGATTCGTGATTTTGCACCTTCAAGACAAACTTGAGTTGGAAAATCCAACAAAAATATAGTATCACATTCATTTATTCTTAATTCTAATGTTTTTTGATAATTTCCATCTATAATCCATTTATCCGTTTTAAAAATTTCTTTTAATTTTTCTTCTAGCTCTTCTTTTGTAATATGTGTACCATCTTTTTTATGATATAGCATATCTATGTGATATAATGGTAATTTAGTAATATTTTTTAACTTTTTAGAAAATAAACTTTTTCCGGCACCAGGACTTCCAATAACAATTATTTTTTCCATTTTTTTCTCCTTCATTTACTATTTATATTTAACATTATAACATATTTTTTAATTTAATCTATATTTCCCCTACATTTTCCTATTTTCCCACTCTTATCCCCTGTCGGGTTTTGTTTTCCAATCAAAAAATGTTACAATAAAAACATAGTAATACAAACAATT
>CAJKVD010000080.1 GCA_905203195.1 uncultured Clostridium sp.
TGTGTTTTTGTATCTCTAGTGGATACTTTATGTGTTTATTTTATCGTTTGTTTAAATCTTTGTCAATGCTTTTTTATAACTTTTTTCTTACGGTTCTTGGTTTTTACAGTTTTTGGTATTTTTGATTTTTATTTTGTGGCTATTTTATTTACATAGCAATATTTTGCAAAACTTCCGCAAAAAAATTAGATTTAAGTTATTTTTTTACTTAAATCTAATTTTTACTTGTTATATATCAGTCACGCCATCATCTATAAGATAACACATCTCCTCATGTGCTGAAATGTTGTCGTTAATTTTATTGACATCTAATTTTATGTATTTAATTGTTCCATTAGCTAAAATGTTTCCTTGTAAATCTAATATCGAAGATTCAACTGTAAAAAATTTCGAGTTTTCTTTTACTAGTATTCCTTTTCCTATTAAATCTTGCTTATATGGGACTGGTTTTCTGTATTTTGTATCTAATGATATTGTAACTCCAAACTCTTCTTCATTTTGTTTTTTAGCCCAAAGTGCACGTAGTCCCATTTCATCTAGCATTGCTGTTATTAGTCCTCCATGTACTCTTCCTGGATAACTTTGATGTTCTTCTCTATATTGGAATTTTGTCATTACACTTCCATCTTCCATGTTATAGAATGGTGCTCTTAAGCCATACTTGTTGTCTAATCCACATATTATGCACATTTTACTGTTTTTTTGTTTGCTTATTACTTTCATTTTTTATTTTTCTCCTTTTTGGAATTTTAAAATTATTTTTCTATTTTTCCTCCGCCAATAACAATATCATCAATATAGAATACTGCTGATTGTCCAGGTGTAATTGCTCTTTGTAGTTCATCAAATACTACTTTTATTGTGTCATCTGATTCTTGATTTATTTTAGCTTTTGCCATTTTTGATGAGTATCTTGTTTTTACATCTACTTCGATTGGTTGTTCTATTTTATCAAATAATAATAAATTTATATCTTTTACTAAAATTTCTTTTTTGTATAGTTCGCTTTCTTTTCCTACTATTACTTGATTTTTTAATGGATTGAATCCTATTACAAATAATGGAACTTTGTATGATATGCCTAAGCCTTTTCTTTGGCCTATTGTATATTTATATAATCCTGTATGTTTGCCTAATATTTCTCCTTTTGTGTTTACTATGTTTCCTGTTTTGGGTTTTAAGTCTGAATTATTTTCTAAGAACTTTTTATAGTTTCCATCTGGCACAAAACATATGTCTTCACTGTCTGGTTTATTTGCCACTTTTAAATTGTTTTTTCTTGCTATTTCTCTTATTTGCTCTTTGTCTTCAAAGTCTGCAAGTGGGAATAATACATGTTCTATTAATTCTTTTGGAATATTCCATAATACATAGCTTTGGTCTTTTTTTCCGGCTTTTGATTTTTTTAGTACCCATCTTCCATATTTTTCGCTATATTCTGTTTTGGCATAGTGCCCTGTTGCTATATAGTTACAGTCCAATTCTTTTGCTTTTTCCCACATGTATCCAAATTTCATATACTTATTGCATTCTATACATGGATTTGGTGTTTTGCAATTTGCATAACATTCTATAAAATCTTGTATAACATGTTTTCTAAATTGTTCTTTGCAATCATATGTAAAATGTGGTATTCCTATTGATTTGCATACATTTTTTGCGTCTATATATGTGTTTATATTGCAACAACTACTTCCTGCAAATAGTTCTAATGTCATTCCTATTGGCTCATATCCATTTTCTTTTAATAGTAATGCTGATACACTGCTGTCTACTCCTCCACTCATTCCTAATAATACTTTTTTGTTTTCCATTTTTATCAAAATCCCTTCCTAGTTTGTTGCTACTTATATAGAATTACCCACTAAATCATTATTTTTAGATTTAGTGGGTGAAAAAGTCAACGTCATATGTTTACTTTGCTACTAACAATGTTTTTTCATCAAAAAGTGCATAATGTATCATTTTTCTTTCTGATGAAAATACAATTTCAACTATAGCTTCTTGGTCAGGTTCTAATTTTTCTACTATTTCTTTAAACGTTTCATAGTTTGTTGATAATATAAATTGTGGCTTATATCTTTTTACCAAACCTTTTTCTTTAATTGCTTTTTCTGCTTTATTCCAGTAATCTTCTCTTGTTGCAAACACTGGTACTCCATCTTCCTCTACATTGATATCATGAAAATAATATGGCGAATCCATATCATTTTCATCTTCAAAGTTCGCATCAAGAAAAATCTGTACCCAACATTCAACAAGTTCTCCATCAAAAGCTCTGTACTTTATAGTGTAGCACCGTAAATCTACCATATATATGTTGCCTCCTTCTTAAAAAAATTTTAATAATACTATGGTAGTATATCACTATTAGTATTTTATGTCAAACATTTTAATATTATTATCATCTAAATTTTCTTATTACTTTGGCAGCAATCGATATTTCCGCTTCCTGTTTTAACTTCTTTATTTAGCATATCTTCTAATGTGTGCCATGCAAGTAATGCACATTTTACTCTTGCTGGCATATTAGATACATTTCTAAATGCAATTGCATCTTCTAATTTTTTTAGTTGTTCTTCATCTGTTATTTCTCTTTTTATCATTTCTTTTGCTTGTTCTATTGTTTTACCTCTTAATGTGTCTATCATTATAGAGGTTGATGCCTGTGATATTGCACATCCATGTCCTAAAAAAGCCATATCTTCAATAATATTGTCTTTTACTTTTAATTCTAATGTTATTTCGTCTCCACAGTTTGGATTATGTCCTACCTCACAGTAATTTGCAGCTTCTAATTTTTTCTTGTTATATGAGTTCATACTGTGTTCCATTATTAAGTCATTATATACTTCTGTTAAATCTTCCAATATTCTTCTTCCTTCCTTGTTAGTTGTATATTTTTTTAAAAAATAATATCTTAAATTTTTATAAATTTTTCAAACATCTTATATGCTTTATTTAAAGCAGAAACTAGCCTGTCTACATCTTCTTTAGTATTGTAAAAATAGAAACTTGCTCTACATGTAGAATCAATGCCTAAGAATCTCATTAATGGCTGTGCACAATGGTTTCCAGAACGTACACAAACATTCTCTGAGTCAAGTATACTTGCTACATCATGTGGGTGTACTACTTTTATGTTAAAAGAGATTACACTTGAATGGTTTTGAGCATTTGGTGTTAAATATAATGTTAAATAGTCTAATTTTGAAAGTTCTTGTCTTGCATATGAAATTATTTCATTTTCTTTTTCTTGTATTTTATCATATCCTATTTTTTGAATATAATCAATTGCTGCTCCTAGTCCTATTACTCCTTCAACATTTTGTGTTCCGGCTTCAAATTTGTTTGGCAATGGTGCAAATGTAGTTTCTTGTTCATAAACGTATTCTATCATATCTCCACCCATTAAAAATGGTGTCATATTGTTTAGTATTTCTCTTTTTCCATATAATACACCTATTCCAAGTGGTGCTAGCATTTTGTGGCCTGAAAATACTAAAAAGTCTGCATCTAAATCTTGTACATCAATTTTCATATGTGGTATGCTTTGTGATGCATCAACAATTACTACCGCTCCTTTTTTATGTGCATATTTGATTATTTTTTTTACATTATTTATTGTTCCTAATGCATTTGATACATGTGTTATTCCTACTATTTTTGTTTTGTCTGTTATTTTGCTTTCTATTTCTTTATCAGATATTTCATAATTTTCGTTTATATACATATAATTTAGTTTGCTTCCTGTTGCTTTTGTTACTTTTTGCCATGGTACTAAATTTGAATGGTGCTCCATTATTGAGATTACAACTTCATCATCTTTTTTTAGGTTGTCCATTCCATATGAATATGCTATTAAGTTTAAACTTTCTGTTGCATTTTTAGAAAATATTATTTCTTCTCTGTGTTTTGCATTTATAAATTCTGCTATTTTTGTTCTTGTGTTTTCATATTGTTCTGTTGCTTCTATACTTAATGAATATGCTCCTCTATGTGGATTTGCATTGCTGCTTTCATAATATTTTTCTATTGCTTCTATTACTTCTTTTGGTTTTTGGGTTGTTGCTCCACTGTCTAAATATGCTATATTTCTATTTTCTAATAATGGAAAATCTTTTTTTATTTCTTCTATCATTTAAACTCCCTTTCTTTTTTAATCTAGCCTTTTATCAATTTCATTTAAGATTTCACTTTTTAAATCTTCAGCAGAAATTCTTTCAATAATCTTATTAAACTTAGATTTTACAATCAATTTAACTGCTTCTTTATAGCTAATACCTCTAGTCATAATATAGAATAATTCTTTTTCATCGACTTTGCCAGATGCTGTTGAATGGTTTCCTTCTACATCTTCCTCTGTGCACAAAAGCATTGGTAGTGCTATTGATTTTGCTTTATTTGATAAAAGCATGCAATATTCGTTTTCATTTCCTTTGGCTTTTTTTGCACCTTTTTTAAAATCAATTGTTCCCTTAAAATTCTTTTTGGCTTCGTCTTTTAATGCTCCTTGAACATCTATATCAATATTTGTTTTTTCTCCTTTTAGTTCTGCAATATAATTTAGATCTTTCTTTTGATTATTAATACCTAAATAAATTGATTTTAAATCATTTTGTGCATTTTCTCCTATTATGTTTGAATAATAATTAGATACACTTGTTTTTGCTCCAATATCTATAATTGTGTAATTTACTTTTGAGTCTTTTTCTAATTTGTTTTCTATTGCTTCAAAATTGTTAGATTCTTCATTTAGTAAATTTACAATTGTTACATTTAGTTGTGCATTTTCGCTTGCTATTGTTCTTATTATTCCATTGTGAAAGCATTTTTCTGATGTTTTAGATTTGTATTCAATAATTACATTTGTGTTTCCTTTTGCTATTATTTCTATTTGGTTTATTAAATTTAAATTGCTATTATCAAAATCATATATTATTTTTATAGTTTCTTTTTTTGTGCTTGTTTCTATTTTTATTTTGCTGTTTGCTGTTTCATAATTTAATTGTTCTACTATTTTTCCTATCCCATAAGTTAGTGGTTCATTTGATGTATCGTTTTCAATTTTGGTCTCTGAAATTCCTTTTGTTTGTGATGCATCTTTTTCTGTATTGCTTGTTTCTCT
>CAJKVD010000081.1 GCA_905203195.1 uncultured Clostridium sp.
TTCTGTTACTGTCATATTCATTTTTTTTGCTAAACTTCTAAAATACTCACCATTGCGATATACTCCATAATTTAGTTTTTGCATTAATATTTTAGAAACTGTGCCTTTGCCACTAGCTAAATCTCCGGCTAAAGAAATTATATTTTTTTTCATTTTTTAATCCTCTTTTATTATTTTATATATGATATTTTATTTGTTTTCTTCTTCATTTTCTAATATTTCTTCACTAAAATCATCTTGTGGTTCTTCTGGTGCTCCTACTATTTTTACTTCTCCTTCTGCTATTTCATCTGCTGCTAATGTTACCATTGACTCCTCTTTTTTATTTGTTAATGGTTTTGCTCCCATTGATAATTGCCTAGCTCTTTTTGATGTTGCAATAACTAGTGCATAGCGATTTTCTGCCTTTTCTAATAATTCATTTACTGTTGGTTTTACCATCATTTTACATTACCTACCTTTTTATTTTTATATATTTGCCTCATTCTTTTCTTTTTCCTCATCTGGAATTTCGGCAATAATTGGACTAGAACTGATATCCCTGTCTACTCTGCCTGCTACAGTTTCTGGCTGTACAGCAGAAAGTATTATATGTCCTGAGTCCATTATAAGAACTGCTCTTGTTCTTCTTCCATATGTAGCATCTACTACTATCTTATTATCTTTTGCTTCTTGTACTAATCTTTTTATTGGAGCCGATTCTGGACTGACAATTGCTACAATTCGTGATGCAGAAACAATATTTCCAAAACCTATATTGACTAATTGCATATCTAAAATCCTCCTATTCTATATTTTGTATTTGTTCTCTTATGTTTTCTAGTTCTGTTTTAATATCTACTACATAATTGATAATTTCTAGTTGATTAGCTTTAGAGCCTATCGTATTAGTTTCTCTATTCATTTCTTGTATTAAAAAATCTAATTTTTTTCCGACAGCCTCGTCTGTGATAAGTAATTCTTTAAATTGGTTAATGTGACTTTTTAGTCTTGTTATTTCTTCTTCTATTGAGCATTTATCTGCATAAATTACTACTTCTTGTGCTAATCTATTTTTATCAATATCTTCTGTTTTTAATATTTCTTTTATCCTCTTTTCTAATTTTACTATATATTCTTCAATAAGTCTAGTAGATATCTTAGATATTTTTATAATTTTATTATTTATTAGCTCTACCCTGTTTTGTAAATCTTGTGCTATTTTAATTCCTTCAAATTTTCTCATTTCTACTAATTTTGTTGTTGCATTATTGGTTAATTCTATTATTTCTTGTTTTATTTCTTCATCATTTTCATCGCTTGTAACATTAAATATGTCTGGCATTTTAGCTACTTCTAAAACATTAATTTCTGGCGAAATATTTGTTTCTTCTGCTAATTGTTTTAGTTGTTCTATATATATCTTTGCTAATTTTTTGTTTAATGTTACTATATTTGATCCTTTATTTTCAAATGTTATATATACTTCTATTTTTCCTCTTTTTATTTTTGATGCTATTTCTTTTTTTATTGTTTCTTCAAGATATATTAATTGTCTTGGCATCCTTATATTTATATCTAAATATCTATGATTTACACTTTTTATTTCCATCTGGTATTCTCTTTTTGTATTAATCAAACTGCTTTTTCCAAAGCCTGTCATACTTTTAATCATTTACTTTTACCTCTTTTTTCTTTGTTGTAGTTTTCTTTTTTGGCTTTTCTTCTATTTTTGTTTCTGTTTTTTTCTTTGCTGCTCTTTTTTTGTGTGTCTTTTCTTCTGTTTCTGTTTTCTTCTTTGTTGCCGTTCTTTTTTTAGGTTTTTCTTCCGCTTTTTTCTTTGTTGTTCTTTTTTTAAGCTTTTCTTCTGTTTTTTCTTCTACCTTTTTTGTACTTTTTCTTTTTGGATTTTTATTAACTGTTGGTATGGCTTTTTTTGTTGCCTCTTTTTTTACTGGTTCTTCCTTTTTTACAATTTCTTTTACGTCACTTGCTTCTAATAATATTTTTCTTTTGCTTTGTGTGTAAATTATAATTGATTTTAATACATAATATATAGCACATATATATGATGAAGCTGTTAGATATAATTTAAATTCAAAATTATATTTTCGTATAATATGTAATATTGATAGTGAATACATTGATATTACTATTAGTTCTATGGCTGTTATCATTTTTGAGTCACTATCTTTTTTATATGCTATTTCAAGATAAATGAGTCCTATAAGTAAAAATATTCCTGAACATATTTGAATACATTGTTTTGAGCTTTCATAATCAAATTGTACATATATAATGTTTATACAGAAAAAATATAACATTATAATAATTGCAAATAATATATTTAAAAAAATTTTTTTTATTGTTTTTTCTGGTAGCTTTCTTTTTAATTTTTCTTTTAATATATTTTCTTCTTTGCTTATTTCTGTTTGGTTGCTTTCCATTTTCGTCCTCCTAATTTTATTGATCAAATTCATACATTACATTGCTTAAAACATTTAATGCTACTGTTTCTGTTCTTAAAATTCTATTTCCTAATGTGACAATACTTGCACCTGCTTTTTTTAGCATTTCTATTTCTGTATGATCAATTCCTCCTTCTGGTCCTATAACTATTGCAATTTTATTTTTTTCTTTTAGACTTTTTAATTCTGATTTTAAACTTTGATTTTTTTCTTCTTCATATGCCACTATTATTTTATCATAATTATCTACTAATTTACAAATATCGGTTATTTTTATGCAGTTGTGTATTTGTGGAATTATGTTTCGACCTGATTGTTTTGATGCTACTTCTGCTATTTTTTGCCACCTTATATTCTTTTTTCTTTCATCTTGTTCTTTTAGTTTTACTACACATCTTTTCATTTCCACTGGATATATATCATATGCCCCTAATTCTACTGATTTTTGTATTATCAATTCCATTTTATTACTTTTAGGTAGTCCTTGGAATATAGTAACATGAATCTTGCTTTCTACATTTGATTGTTCATATTTTAAAATATTGCATAATACATATTCATCATTTATTTCTGATATTTCGCATGTTGTATCTGTTCCTTGTTCTTCTTTTTCGTTGATTGGCATTATGCATATTTGTAATTTATCTTTTTCTTTCATTCTTAATACATTTTTTATGTGGTTTACATCTCCACCTTGTATTTTTATTGTGTTGTTATTTACTTGAAATTGTGTTACAAAAAATTTTGGCATTATTTTTTCCTTTCTTTTTATGATGTGATTATTATATCATTGTTTTTTTGTTTTTTCAAGTAAAATAAAAAAATCTGAATCTTTGCTTGCCACTTATAGCAAAAGCTCAAGAGCTTTAAACTCTTGAGCTTTTAAAATATTAATATTAATAATTTTCAGCTTTAATTTCGAAATATGCTTTTGGATGACTACATACTGGACAAATTTCTGGTGCTGATTTTCCAATTACTATATGTCCGCAGTTTCTGCATTTCCAAATTCTATCTCCATCTTTACTAAATACTAGTCCATTTTCTATATTTTCAATTAATTTTTTATATCTTTCTTCATGTTCTTTTTCTATTTTTGCAACTTCTGAGAATAAGAATGCTATATGGTCAAATCCTTCTTCTTTGGCTTCTTTTGCCATTCTATCATACATGTCTGTCCACTCATAATTTTCACCATCTGCTGCTGCTTGTAAATTTTCTAGTGTGGATTTTATTTCTCCTCCTTGTAATAGTTTGAACCACATTTTAGCATGTTCTTTTTCGTTTGCTGCTGTTTCTTCAAAAATAGCTGCTATTTGTTCGTATCCGTCTTTTTTTGCTTTACTTGCAAAATATGTATATTTGTTTCTTGCTTGTGATTCCCCTGCAAAAGCCTCCATTAAATTTTTTTCTGTTTTTGAACCTTTTAATTCCATTTTTCATTACCTCCTTGCAATGTTTATTTTACATTATCCTTTTATAAAAGTCAAGGGAATTTTTGTGGTTTTTTTTTGAAAAAAGTGTAGACATTTTGTGATTTTTGTGTTAATATATGAACATGTTCGTAAATGCCGGTGTGCTGGAATTGGTAGACGGGGCAGACTCAAAATCTGTTGTCAGCAATGGCGTGTGGGTTCGAGTCCCACCACCGGCACCAATGACGTTTCTGTTCGAACTAAATTGAACAGATAGATATGAAAATCAATCAGAAAAAAATCTGGTTGATTTTTTTGTTGTCTAAAAACAATATAAAGTTACCCCTACTTTTATAAATGGTAGCATTAGGAAATTAGAAAAAACTAATCTTACATATATTGAGCCACATAAAGTGATTATTAAAAGTATTACTTTTTTAGTTTTCAATTATTCAAATATTCTATGGAGCAAGAATTAGCTTATTCTTTTCACTTAGGTAGTGATAAAAACAAAAGTAAATTAGCAAAAAAAGTAGCAAAAGATAATTTATCTGGTACTACCTCTCTATCTAATAATGCAATTCAAAATGCAAAAGACTTATCAGGTGTTAATAAACACAATTTAAGGGATTATGATAATCATAGAGATCTAATTAGAACAATATATGGTACTAATGATATTGTAAATAAGGAGTGTAATGAATGGAAAATGAAAAAGTTCAATATTTAATAAACATGATAAATGATATGGATATAAAAGATAAGTTACGACTAGCAATATGTATGAGTCAAAGCAAATGGTCAGGTTTTATATACAATACCAAAGAGAGCTATGAAAAATTTGATACTATGCTAAAAGACATTGATGAAGAATATAGAACTACACTTATAAATTTTGCAAAATATAAACTTGTAATGTTTGCAATGGCTAAACTTATGGAAATGGATACAACAGAATAAAATCAAATAGCACTATATATTTTCAATGGCCTTGGATGGGATAAGTTGCTTTTTTATGCAAATTGTGCTACAATTATATTGTAACAATTTTTTGTTGCCTTTGAAAAAATACTTTTCGGAGGCACAGTCCTCCGAACAATTACAAGGAGGAATAACTATGACAGTAAGCAATCAGCAAAAAATCGGAACTCATTTCAAGAAGGAAAACATTTTTCTAGCTACAGTTTCAGTAAGCAATGTCGACACTAAAGAAATGCTCAATTCTAAAATGGCTGGTAT
>CAJKVD010000082.1 GCA_905203195.1 uncultured Clostridium sp.
AAAATAGTATATAATATAAAAGAAATAAAAAAAGAAAAGAGAAGAAAAATGAATAATCAAGAATTAGAAAAAATGCAAAAAAACATACAATACAAATTTAAAAATTTAGAACTATTAAAAACAGCATTAACACATACATCATATGCATATGACCACAATATAGAAAGCAACGAAAAATTAGAGTTTTTAGGAGACAGTATTTTAGAATTTGTATCAAGTCAGTATATATATAAAAATTACTCAAAGTTAAGAGAAGGAGAAATGACTAAAGTCAGAGCAACAGTTGTATGTGAAGCAAGTTTATATAAAATAGCAAAACAACACAAATTTAGTGAATATCTATATATAGGAAAATCAGAGCAACAGTCTAAAGGAAATGAAAAGCCAGCAATATTAGCAGATAGTGTAGAGGCTGTAATAGCAGCAATATATTTAGATGGTGGATTAGAACCAGCATGCAAATTCATTATAGAAAATTTAAAAGACGAAATTGCAATAGCAACACAACATGTGGGGGAAAAAGACTATAAAACCATGTTACAAGAAAAATTACAAGAACATGGAAATGTAAAAATCACATATAAAATAATAAAAGAAACAGGGCCAGACCATAACAAAACATTTGAAGCTGAAGTAGAATTAAACGGAAAAGAATTAGCTAAAGGAAAAGGAAAAAGCAAAAAATTAGCCGAAATGTCAGCAGCAAAAAAAGCATTAGAAAATTTGTAAATTTAAGGAGGTATCTATGAAAAAGAAATATGTTATACCAGTATTTGTACCACATTTAGGATGTCCAAATGACTGTGTATTTTGCAATCAAAAATCAATAAGTGGTCAAAAGAAAAATATAACAAAAGAAGATGCCAAAAAGATTATTGACGAATTTTTAGACGGAATAAAAGATATAAAAGGAGAAAAAGAAATAGCATTTTTCGGCGGAAGCTTTACAGCTATAGAAGAAAAAAAACAAGAAGAATTGCTAGAACTTGCATATGAATATGTAAAACAAGGAAAAGTAAAAAGCATAAGGATCTCAACAAGACCAGATTATATAAACAAAGAAATATTAAAAAGATTAAAAAAATACAAAGTAAAAACAATAGAATTAGGAGTACAATCATCAAATGAATATGTGCTACAAAAAGCAGGAAGGGGACATACATTTGAAGATGTAAAGAGAGCATCAAAACTAATTAGAAAAAAAGGATTTGTTTTAGGCCATCAAATGATGGTAGGACTACCAGAAAGTACAAGACAAGATGAAATAAACACTGCAAAAGATTTAATAAAACTAAAACCAAAGATGGTTAGAATATATCCAGTACTAGTATTAAAAGGAACAAAGCTAGAAAAAGACTATAAAAGTGAAAAATATAAGGCATTAACGGTAGTACAAGCAGTAGAAATTTGTAAAGAATTAGTAAGAATGTTTGATGATAAAAATATTGATGTAATAAGAGTAGGATTACAAAATACAGATGAAATAACAGATCCGAACAACAAAGAAAGTCAAGTAATAGTAGGACCATATCATCCAGCATTTAGGCAATTGGTAGAAACTGCAATGTGGTATGATGCAATTGTAAGTAAAATAAAAAAATTAAATACTAAAGTAAAAGAAGTAGAAATAACAGTAAATCCTGCTGATGCAAACAGTGTAATAGGTCATAAAAAAGAAAATATAAAAAAACTACATGATATATATGACGTTGACTTAATAGTAAAACAAGATAAAAAGATAAAGCAAGGAAAATTAAAACTTGAGATAATAAAATTGTACAAGGATTTTTTAGAAGAACAAGCATAGTACTTTTGGGTCTGTCCCAAAAACATCCCCAAAACACTATGTATAAAATTACCAAAAAAGCAAATAATAATAATGGTGATTTTATGTTTTTGAAAGAAAAAAATAAAATAGTAAAAACAATAAAAGAAGGGGGAGGAACATTATTAGGAGCAGCAATAATGGCAATAGGAACTTCCCTATTTCTATTACCTAACCAACTTTCATCTGGAGGATTTGCAGGAATAGCAACAATACTATATTATTTACTAAAAATACCAATGGGTACAACAATACTTGCATTTAATATACCAATATTTTTATTAGCAGGGCACAGACTAGGAAAAAGCTTTTTTGTAAAATCATTACTAGGAACAGTAAGTTTTTCAATTTTTATAGATTTATTTGATAAATTAACCCCACTAACAACAGATAGATTTTTAGCATGTATATATGGAGGGATAATAATAGGATTAGGAACAGCAGTAATATTAAAAAGTAATAGTTCAACTGGAGGATCAGACTTAATAAGTTTTATAGCAAGGAGTTATAGGCCAAATTTAAGAATGAGCAATATAATTATTATAATAGATACAGTTATAGTAGCCTTAAATGTTATATTTTTTAGAGAGATAGAAATAGGTTTATATTCTGCAATAAGTATCTATCTAATGGGAAAATTTATAGATATAGTTTTTGAAGGAATATATTTTACAAAATTATTAATAATAATTTCTAACAAAAATGAACAAATAGCAGAAGAAATTGGAAACAAAATAAAAAGAGGAACTACAGGTCTTTTTGGAAAAGGAATGTACACAGGAAAAAACAAACTTATATTAATTTGTGCGGCATCTAGGGGAGATGTAGCTAGAGTTAAAGACATTGCTATGAGCATAGACAACAATAGTTTTATTGTTATCGCTAATGCAAGAGAAGTTTTTGGTAAAGGTTTTAAATAAAATAAAAGGAATGAGAGAAAAATGCAAGAACAAAAATATACACTAAAAGAACCAGAATGTTTTAATTTAAAAGACATATTCACATGTGGACAATGCTTTAGGTGGAAAGAAAATGAAGAAAAAGGATACACAGGAGTAGTAGGAAAAAACGTAATAAAAATAAAGCAAGACGGAAAAGACTATATTTTAGAATCAAAAGGAGAAGACAATTTAGAAAAACTAGCAATAGAATATTTTGATTTAAAAAGAGATTATAAAAAAATACAAAACACATTATCTAATATAGATGAAAATATGGAAAAAAGTATAAAATATGGTCAAGGAATAAGAATATTAAATCAAAATTTATGGGAAACAATAATATCATTTATAATATCAGCAAACAACAATATTCCAAGAATCCAAAAAATAATTCAAAGATTATCAGAAAATTTTGGAAAAGAAATAATATTTGAAAACAAAAAATATTATACCTTTCCAACACCAGAAGAGTTAAAAGATGTTAGCATAGAAAAATACAGAGAGTTAGGCTTAGGATTTAGAGATATTAGACTATATGAAACGACACATATGATATTAGATGGAAAAGTAGATTTAAAAAAATTAGAACAAAATCAAAATACGCAAGAAGTAAGAGAAGAACTTTTAGGTTTATCTGGAGTAGGCCCAAAAGTAGCTGACTGCATTTTACTATTTTCAACATTAAAAAGATTTGAAGTTTTCCCAATAGATGTATGGGTCAATAGAGTAATGAATGAATTATATATACATGGAGATGAAGGCAAAATCAATAAAAAACAAATAGAAAAACTAGCACACGAAAAATTTGGAAACTTAGCAGGTTTAGCACAACAATACTTATTTTATTGGAGAAGAGAATTACAAGAACAAAGTAAATAAAAAAGGAGAACAAAGTGGGACTAAGAATAATATATGGAAGAGCAGGAAGTGGAAAAAGTGAATATTGCTATAAAGAAATATCAAAAAATATAGATAAAAATGAAAAAGTATTTATAATCACACCAGAGCAAAACGCATTCACAGCAGAAAGAAAATTAATGGAAACTATAAAAACAGAAGCGGTTTTGCAAGCCGAAGTAATACATTTAAGCAGATTAGCAAAAAGAGTAATAAAAGAAATAGGAAATAAAGATGATAGGATGACCAAATGCGGAAAAACAATGCTAATTAGTCATATACTAACTACTCAAAAAAGCAAACTAAAATATCTATCAAAATCCGAAGAAAATATAGATATAGCAATATCAAGTATAACAGAGCTAAAAAAACATGGGGTAACAGTAGAAAGATTAAAAGAACAAATAGAAAACACAGAAAATATCTACTTAAAAACTAAATTACAAGACATATATTATATCTATGAACAATATAATGAACAAATAAAACAATCATATATAGACGAAGCGGATGAATTAGCAATACTTGCACAAAATATAGAAAAAATAGAATGGATAAAAAACAGTATAATTTATATAGACGAATTTGCAGGATTTACATACTCAGAATATCAAGTTATAAAAGAGTTAATAAAATACGCAAAACAAGTAAATATAACAATAACTATTGACAATATAGAAAAAGCATTAGCTCCAGACACAGACATATTCTATGCAAATAAAATAACACTTGAAAAATTAGAAAATATAGTAAAGAAAAATAATTTAGAAGAAGAGAAACCAATAAAACTAGAAGGGCAAAATAGATTTAAAACACCAGAATTAGAATACATAGAAAAACATTTATTTGATATAAAATCCACAAAATATCCACAAAATGTAGAAAACATATCATTATTTTTAGCCAAAAATCAATATACAGAAATAGAAAATATAGCTAAAGAAATTACAGAATTAGTAAAAGAAAAAAATAAAAAGTATAGTGAAATAGCAATAATCACCAAAAACATACAAAACTATTCAAATTTAGCAAAAGTAATTTTTGATAAATATGATATACCAGTATTTATAGATGAAAAAAGAGAACTAAGTCAAAATATAATAATCCAATATATCTTATCAATATTTGAAATATTACAAAGAAATTATAGTAAAGAAAGCGTATTTCAATATGCAAAAATGGGATTTTTAGATATCGAACAAGAAGACATATTTAAACTAGAAAACTATTGTACAAAATGGGGAATAAAACAAAGCAAATTTAAAAAAGATTTTCATTACGAACTAGAAAATAACAGACAGGAAGTAGAACATTATAATGAATTAAGAAAAAAAATAATTGAGCCAATAGAAAAATTAAAACAAAGAATCAGAAAAGAAAAAACAGCAAAAGAAATTAC
>CAJKVD010000083.1 GCA_905203195.1 uncultured Clostridium sp.
TTTTCTATGTTGACGAAAATGTATTAATTCCAAGGCAAGACACAGAAATATTAGCAGAAGAAGTAATAAAAATAGCAGAAACCAAAACAACATCAAATCAAACAATAATAAATAACAATTTGCAAATATTAGATATGTGTACAGGAAGTGGAGCAATAGCGGTATCATTAGCGTCTTATATAGATAAAAGTGAAATTGATGCAGTAGATATAAGCCAAAAGGCATTAGAGATAACAGAAAAAAATGCAAAGGAAAATAAAGTAGAAAAAAAGATAAAAGAAATAGAATCAAATTTATATAAAAATATTGGAGAAAAAAAATATGATATAATTGTATCAAACCCACCATATATAAAACATGAAGTAATAAAAAAATTAGATAAGCAAGTACAAAAAGAACCTTTAATAGCACTAGATGGAGGAGATGACGGCCTAGAGTTTTATAGAAAAATAATAAAACAAAGTCCAAAATATTTAAAAAAAGATGGATACTTATGTTTGGAAATAGGATATGACCAAAAAGATGAGGTAATAAACTTGTTAAATACAGAAAATAAGTATAAAAATATATATTCAAAAAAAGATTTATATGGAAACGATAGAATAGTAATAGCACAATTAGGATAACACAAATAATATAAAAATTAAAAGAAAGGAGTGTATGGTTATTTAAGTTATTAAATATATCATACAATGAAAAAATGTCTTTTTCATCTGAATTAAAAGAAGAGCTAAGCAAATTAAATAATTTAGCTAATAAAGAACAAGTAAAATACGAATTTATAGGGTATTTATTAACTAATCATGTAACAGTACAAAAAGGAAAGATAATAAGATATGCAACAGAAAGCGAATATAACATAAATAGATTCTCAAAATTGTTATCAAACTTAAATATAAACTATCAAATAGATATAGAAGGAAATACATTCGTTATAAAGTTTAAGTTAAAAGAGATAGCATTTTTAGTAAGTAATGAAGAAGAAACAAAAAATATATCATATACAAAACTAGAAAATTTAGAATTAAAAGATGAAAACAAAAAGGCGATAATAAGAGGAACATTTATGGGATCTGGCTCCATAAATAATCCAGAAAACAATTATCATTTGGAAATTGCATTTTCAACAAAGGAAAATACAAATTACATAAAAGAGATTTTAATTAAAAATTTAAAAATTAATGTAAAAGAACTCGAAACTCAAAATAAAACATCACTATATATTAAAGATGGAGAAACAATATCAAATTTTTTAGCATTAATAGGAGCTAACAAAGCAATGTTAAAATTTGAAGACATAAGAGTTCAAAGAGAGATGAGAGGAAAAGTAAATAGAATAGTTAATTGCGAAACCGCAAATCTAAACAAAACTCTAAATGCATCAGTGGAACAAATAGATGCAATAAAAAAATTGCAAAAAACAAATAAATTTAACAAATTAGACGAAAGCTTAAAAGAAATAGCAATGTTACGTTTAGAATATCCAAACATATCATTATCAGAATTAGGAAAAAAGCTAAATAAACCAATAGGAAAATCAGGAGTAAACTATAGACTAAAAAAAATTATAGAAATAGCAAAGATGGAGGAATAAAAAACAAAAATGAAAAAAGAATTAGGTATATATATACACATACCATTTTGCATCAAAAAATGCGCCTATTGTGATTTTATATCATTTCCAAATAAATTAGATATTCAGCAAGAATATGTAAATAAGATTTTATCAGAAATTGAAAAATCAAAAAACATATTAGAAAATTATGATGTTTCAACAATATATATTGGTGGAGGAACACCATCTGCAATAAATAGTGAGCTTATAAAAAAAATAATGAAAAAAATTAATGAATATATAGAAATAAGCAAATTACAAGAAATAACAATAGAAGTCAACCCTGGAACTGTAACATACGAAAAATTACAAGATTATAAAGAAGCGGGAATAAATAGGTTAAGTATAGGATTACAATCAACAGATGACAGACTTCTAAATTTAATAGGAAGAATACACACATATAAAGAATTTTTAAAAACATATGAAATAGCAAGAAAAGTAGGATTTACAAACATTAATGTAGACTTGATGATAGGGCTACCAAATCAAACAATTAAAGACATAAAAAATAGTATAGAAAAAATAACAAACTTAGATCCAAAACCAGAACATATTTCTGTATATTCTTTGATAATAGAACCCAATACACCAATAGAAGAAATGCTAAATGATAAAAAAATAAAATTTCCAACAGACGAAGAAGAAAGAAATCAATATTGGTACGTAAAAAATAAATTAGAAGAAAAAGGATATAATCATTACGAAATTTCAAATTTTTCAATTCCAGGAAAAGAAGCAATACATAATACAAATTGTTGGAAGCAGAAAGAGTATATAGGTTTTGGAGTAGCAGCACATTCATTTATAAATAAAAAAAGATTTTCAAACACAGAAAATTTACAAGAATATTTACAAAAAACATCTGATGAAATAAAAACAATAAATGAAATACAAAATAAATTAGAACAGGAAAAAGAATATATGCTATTAGGTCTAAGAAAAATAGATGGAATAAATATAAATGAATTTAAAGAAAAATTCACAGAAAATCCAATATATTTATTTAGAAAAGAAATTCAGAAATTAGTAACGGAAGGGCTTTTAGAAGTAGATTTAAATCAAATAAAATTAACTTTTAAAGGATTAGATTTAGCAAATATAGTATGGGAAGAGTTTGTATAGCATTTAAATAAGGAGGAAATTATTAAATGGAATATAAAAAAAGAAACACACTGGAATGGAGAAAACTAGATAATTCAGCAAAAATATTTCCTATATCAACAGGAAAAAAATATAGTAATGTATTTAGATTATCAGCAGTTTTAAAAGAAAAAATAAATCCTGAGATTTTAGAAAAAGCTGTAAAAATAGCTTTAGAAAAATATAAATCATTTAAAGTAAGATTAAAAGATGGATTTTTTTGGAATTATTTAGAGCATAATACAAAAGAACCAATAATCGAACAAGAAAATGAATATCCTTGCAAATATATAGATCCAAAAACAAATAATGGATATTTATTTAAAGTAACATATTACGATAAAAAAATAAATATAGACATTTTTCATACTTTAACAGATGGAAATAATGGAAGTGTATTTTTCAGAGAAATAGTATATAGCTATTTAGAGATGGCACATCCAGAAGATTTTAAAGAAGAACAAAGAAGATACAGAAAAGCAGAATATACTATTGAAGACAGTTATATAAAAAATTATGACAAAAAAGTAAAAGACAAGCACTCCTTAAAAAAGGCATATTGTTTAAAAGGAAGAAAAATAAGCTTAGGAGCTATATCTGCTATACACGAAATAATTGATTTAGATATATTAAAAAAAGAAACAAAAAAACAAGAGTGCACAGTAACTCAATATTTAACAGCAGTTTTAGTTTATTGCATTTATAAAGCAAACTTTCAAAAGAACAATAAAAAAAATGCAATATTAAAAAAGCCAATAAAAATATGTGTACCAGTTAATTTAAAAAGATATTTTTCATCAAAAACAATAAATAACTTTTTTTCATATATAACTGTAGAAGCAAATACAAAAGAATTAATTAAAAATAAAGATTTAGATTTTGATAAAATTTTAACTATTGTAAAAGAAGAATTCAAAGAAAAATTAACAGAAAAAGAAATCCAAAAAACCATGTCATCAAATGTAAAATTAGGAATAAATCCATTTATAAAAACAATCCCACTAATATTAAAAAAGCCAATAGTTAGAATAAGTTACAAAGAAATTAGAAAATACACAACAATGACTTTTTCAAATATAGGAAGAATAGGTATTATAGGAAAATACCAAAAATATATAGAACATTTTTTAATGCTAATGTCACCAGATCCAGTCGAAAAAATAAAATGTTCAGCATGTTCATTTGAAAATGAAATAGTATTTACATTTACATCAATTTTAAATAATTGTAATATAGAAAAAGAATTTTACGAATTCCTAACAAAAAAAGGAATTAAATCAAGTATAGAAAGTAATGGTGTTTTAGATGTTGTATCCACAAAAATTAAATAGTAAAAAATCAGATGTAATGACAATAATAGCAATATTAATTTCAATTGCTGTAGGAGGAATCCTAATATTAATAAACCATTTTGCTACACCCAATATACACTGGGCAGGACTTTCAAATGCAGGAATAATATATATATGGATAACAGTATTATATGCAATAAACCATAATACTAATATTGCAGGTTATGTTTTATTAGAAACAACTACAATTTCGCTATTAACATCATATATAGATTATAAAACAGGATGTAGAGGATGGTCTATGAGTTTAGCAATTCCAATTATATTAATAGTAGCAAATATAACAATGTTTGTATTAACAATAGTAAGCCACAAAAAATACATAAGATATGCAATTTATCAATTAATAATTTGCATATTAAGTTTATTACCACTATATTTTGCATTAAACAATTTTATTCAACATAAAGTCATGAGTTTTGTGTTAACAGGGATATCAGCTGTTAATTTCATAGTCACAATTTGTCTATGTGCAAGAGATGTAAAAGATGACATTATTAGAAAATTTCATTTAGGTTAGTGTTTTTTGGGATGCTTTTTGGGACAGACTCAAAAAACACCAATGCACATAAAAAGAAAGGATATATAAAATGAAAAATATAAAAGATTATAATTTAGAAGAACTAAAAGAAGAACTACAGAGTATTAATGAAAAGCCATTTAGGGCAGAACAAATATTTAAGTGGTTATATCAAGAAAAGGTTAAAAGCTTTGATGAAATGACAAATTTATCTTTAGAATTAAGAGAAAAATTAAAACAAAATTATACAATTTGTAACTATAATATATTAAAAAAACAAGAGTCAAAAGATGGAACAATAAAATATTTATTTGATGTTTTAGATGGTAATGCAATAGAAACAGTATTGATGAGTTACCATCATGGTTACAGCATATGGGTATCATCACA
>CAJKVD010000084.1 GCA_905203195.1 uncultured Clostridium sp.
AATTAAGACATTTTCCTAAATGATATATTAAGACATTATCATAAATGAATCATAAATTGAGTAATAATAATCATAAAGTTATTGACAAACTATATGAAATAATATAAAATAAAACAAAATTAGGAATAATTCCTAATTTAGAAAGAGGACACATGAATAACTATTCTAAGCAAAGAGAAATTATACTAGAAACATTTAAGTATTTAAATCATCCAACAGCGGAACAAATATATGATAAAGTACATCAAGATAATCCAACTATTAGTAAAAGTACAGTTTATAGAAATTTAAATGTTTTATTGGAAAATAAAACTATCAAGAAAATAAAAGTATTAACTGGACCAGACAAATATGATTATATTGATAAAGAACATTATCATGTAATATGCAACAAATGTGGAAAAGTTTTTGATTTTATGTATCAGTTTAAGAAGGAAAAACTAAAAGAATTGATCCATAATCAAACGAGTGTAATTACTAATGTAGACAGTATCATTTTATATGGAATATGTGAAGAATGTAAATCTAAAATAAAGTATGAGGAGGAATAAAAAATGGAGTTAAAAGGATCAAAAACAGAAAAAAATTTAATGGAGGCATTTGCAGGAGAATCACAAGCAAGAAATAAATATACCTATTTTGCAAGCAAAGCTAAAAAGGAAGGATATGAGCAAATAGCAGCAATATTCCAAGAAACAGCAGATAATGAAAAAGAACATGCTAAATTATGGTTTAAACTATTACATGATGAAGATATACCATCTACAGCTGAAAATTTAAAAGCAGCAGCAGAAGGAGAAAATTTTGAATGGACAGATATGTATGATAGAATGGCAAAAGAAGCAAAGGAAGAAGGATTTGATAGAATAGCATATTTATTTGAAGCGGTTGGAAAGATAGAAAAAGAACATGAAGAAAGATATAAAAAATTATTAGAAAATGTAGAAGATGGGTTAGTATTTTCTAAAGATGGAGATAAAATTTGGAAATGTAGAAATTGTGGACATATTGTAATTGGTAAAGAAGCACCAGAAATTTGCCCAGTTTGTAGTCATCCAAAAGCATATTTTGAAATAAAAGCAGAAAATTATTAATATATTAGTAAAATAAGAGATACCTTTTTGTATCTCTTATTGAAATTAAAAAAGGAGGAAAAAATGGCTAAATATAAATGTCAATTATGTGGACATATTTATGATGAAGAAAAAGAGGGAGTTAAATTTGAAGACTTACCAGATGATTGGAAATGTCCAATGTGTTTTGCACCAAAGAATATGTTTAAATTAGTAGAAGAAGATGCAAAACAAGAAGAAAAAGTAGAATCTAAAGAAGAAACAAGAAAGAATGAAAATAAGCTAGAAAACTATTTAAAAGAATATACTCGTAGTACAGACGAAGTAGAACAAAGAATGGAAGATATCCATACAATGGCTATTACAGGAAAAAGTATTATTTCAGCAATGGGAACAAAGCTACCTGTAACTAGCTGGAATGATATTCTAATTCTGGGTGGACAACTTAGCAAAATGCCACTTTTTGAGGATGAAGAAGTTAGTCTAAGAACAGTAATTGGTAAAAATGCGAAAAAGCCAATGATTTTAGAAACACCTGTATTTGTAACACACATGTCTTTCGGTGCATTATCAAAAGAAGCCAAAACAGCCTTGGCCATAGGAACGAAAAATGTAAAAACAGCAATATGTAGCGGAGAAGGTGGAATATTACCAGAAGAATTTGAAAATGCTTATGAATATATTTTTGAATATGTGCCAAATAAATATAGTGTTACGGATGAAAACTTAAAAAAGGTAAGTGCAATAGAGATTAAAATAGGTCAAGGAACAAAACCAGGAATGGGAGGACACCTACCCGGAGAAAAAGTAACAGAAGAAATTGCAAAAATAAGAGGTAAAAAAGTAGAAGAAGATATTATTAGTCCATCTAAATTTAAAGAGATTGAAACAAAAGAAGACTTAAAATCTCTAGTAGATGAATTAAGAGAAAAATCAGAAGGAAGACCAATTGGTGTGAAATTTGCAGCAGGACATATAGAAGAGGATCTAGAATTTGCTTGTTTTGCAAAGCCGGATTTTATTACAATAGATGGGAGAGGTGGTGCAACAGGTGCAAGCCCTAAAATCATAAAAGATGCAACAACAGTACCTACAATATATGCACTATATAGAGCAAGAAAATATTTAGATGAGCATGGAGAAGATATATCACTTGTCATAACGGGAGGACTAAGAACTTCATCAGATTTTGCTAAGGCAATTGCAATGGGAGCAGATGCTATCGCTATTGGAACAGCTGCAATGATGGCAATTGCTTGCCAACAGTACAGAGTTTGCAATAATGGAATGTGTCCGGTAGGAGTAGGAACACAAGATTCAGAATTAAGAAAAAGATTAAATATTGAAAAAAGCAGTAAAAGGTTAGAGAATTATTTTAATGTTGTAAATGATGAATTAAAAACTTTTGCAAGAATAACAGGAAACAAGGATATTCATAATTTGAGTAATTATGATATTGTAACAACTAATAGTGAAATTTCAAAGAATACAAATATTATACATGCATAATAAAATTTAGAAAGTTATATATTGATTTGAAAATATCTAACTTTTATGTTACAATCATCTCGATAAATTACAATAAATGTGTGAGATTAATAGTAATTTGTCATTTAGCAAGATGTTCGTAACATAAGTAATTTTCCGAACGAGGTAATAAATAAAAAGTGATAGAAATTTTAAGAATTCTATTGCTTTTTTTATTTTTACAAAGTATAATAAGTAGGAAAAGTATAACAAGTATAATTAAGGAGGCTAAAATGGAAAGAGATAAATTTGTAGGAATAAGTAAAGTTGGAGAAAAAGGACAAATTGTAATTCCAAAAGAAGCAAGAGATATGTTTGATATAAAGCCAGGAGATTCTATTATTGTACTTTGCGACAAAGAAAAAGGAATAGCTTTATTGAAGGCAGATGCAATAGAAGATTTAACAGATAAAGTATTTCCAAAAGGAGGAAATAAATAATGCTATCTATTGAAACAAAGAATTTAACAAAGAAATTCAAAGAAAAAACAGTTGTAAATGGAATTGAATTAAGGATAAATGAAGGAGAACTATTTGCTTTACTTGGTACAAATGGTGCAGGTAAAACAACAACTATAAAAATGCTATCAACACTAATTTTACCAACAGATGGAGAAATTAAAATAAATGGTTTAGATATAATTAAGGATAGACAAAAAATAAAAGAAATCATAAATGTATCTCCTCAAGAAACAGCCATTGCTCCAAATCTTTCTGTAAAAGAAAATCTAGAATTTATGGCAGGAGTATATCAAATACCTAATAAAGAAGAAAAGATTAATGAGCTTGTAAAAATGTTTAAATTAGAAGAAGTTTTAAATCAAAAAGCAAAGACATTATCAGGAGGATGGCAAAGAAAAGTATCTATTGCAATAGCTCTAATAAATGAGCCTAAAATATTATTTTTAGATGAGCCAACACTAGGTCTTGATGTAATTGCAAGAAAAGAATTATGGAATGTAATAGAAAAACTTAAAGGCAAAATTACAATTATTTTAACTACTCATTATATGGAAGAGGCAGAAAGTTTATCAGATATAATAGGAATTATGGCAAAAGGAAATTTAGTAGATGTGGGAACTGCTAAAGAACTTATAAAAAGAGCAGGTACAAAAAATTTTGAAGATGCATTCGTAAAAATTGCAACTGGAGGTGAATTATAATGAGAACACTAAATTTTGCAAAAAGAAATTTTAAGGAAATAATAAGAGATCCATTAAGTATAATATTTTCTGTATTGTTACCACTATTTTTATTATTTATATTTAAACAAATAAATATTCCAAACGAAAGTTATGAGTTACACAATTTTACTCCAGGAATTGTAGTGTTTGGATTTTCATTTATAACTTTATTTACAGCAATGCTTGTAAGCAAAGATAGAACATCATCATTACTTATTAGATTAGGTATAAGTCCGATGAAACCAATAGAATATATATTAGGCTATATGTTATCAATTATTCCACTTACACTAATTCAAAATGTATTGTTCTTTATACTTGCTATTGCTTTAGGATTAAGTTTTAGCATTAATATTATTTGGGCTATACTTATTTCAATAGTTGTTGCTATTCTTTTTATAGCAATAGGTATAATATTGGGAAGTCTGTTTTCAGAAAAGGCATCATCAGGAATATCAAGTATTGTAGTTCAACTTGTTTGCTTTACAAGTGGAATGTATTTTCCTAGAGAATTATTAGGAGATGTGTTTTCAAGGATATGTGAATATTTACCTTTTGAATCTTGTGTAACTATTATTAAAGGTGTAATGAATGCTAATTTAGAAAGTATAACAATAAGAAATATAATTGTTTTTAGTATATATACTATACTAGCTTTAATTATTTCTATTCTTATTTTTAAGGAGAAAATGATAAGTGACAATAAGTAAAACATAACAAGAAATTACAATTTCTAGGACTGATAATATGTTGATATTATCAGTCTTTTGTTATATAATAAGAGCAATTAATTACGTTTTTGTAGTATTAAAGGTGATGTTATATATGTCAGATAGATTAATTGATAATAAAGAATTAATGAAAGAATGGAATCAAGAAAAAAACATTTTATATAATCCAGCTGATTTGACTTCAGGTAGTAGTAAGAAAGTCTGGTGGAAATGTAAAAATGGTCATGAATGGGAAGCTGTAATTCATACTAGGGTTAAAGGTGTCGGATGTCCTTATTGCATGGGTAAAAAAGCAATTCAAGGAGTAAATGATTTTGCAACTTTGTATCCAGAAATGTTAAAAGAATGGGATTATGAAGAAAACGATAAATTAGGTATTAAACCAAACGAATTATTAGTAGGTTCAATAAAAAAAGTATATTGGATATGTAGCAAAGGTCATAAATATGATAGAAGTATTTATGATAGATTACATGGTCGTGGAAATTGCCCATATTGT
>CAJKVD010000085.1 GCA_905203195.1 uncultured Clostridium sp.
ATTAACAATAGCAAGAGTAATTTTAGCAAATCCAAAAATATTAATATTAGACGAAGCAACAAGTTCAATAGATACAAGAACAGAATTACAAATTCAAGCAGCAATGGATAACCTGATGAAAGGAAGAACAAGCTTCATAATTGCACATAGATTATCAACTATAAAAAATGCAGTCTTAATATTAGTAATGAATCATGGAGACATTGTAGAACAAGGAACACATAAAGAATTACTTGCTAAAAATGGATTTTATTCAGAACTATACAATTCTCAATTTGAAGAATGTGAAGAATAAAAATAAAAAACATTGCAAACAAAGTATGTAATATGATAAAATATATAAAAATATTTATTTAGAGGTAAAAAGCTATGTATTATTTAAAGTTATTTGATGAAACATTAATAACATTTGAAATGGAAAGAGAACTGTCATTAAAGATATCAAATATACAAGTTGTTTCACACAAAAAAGAAATATTTCCAGAAATATTACAAAAACAAGTAAATAGTGATACAATTGAAGAATTTTTAAAGCAAAGAATAATTCCTAAAAATAGAGCATTTGTACAACAAATCCTTGAAACTAAAAATTTGAATTTAAAAGATACTAAAGGAATAATAGATATATGTAAAGGATTATCCTTAAATGATTCATATTGGGTTCCTGATAATGATAATATGAAATTTAAAGACTATAATTTATATGATAATAATTTTTCAACAACATTATCACTTATAGCATTTACAGGTTATACATCAAAAATAAAAGGAATTGCTACATCACCGGAATTCACAACAAATGGAGCATTACCAAAGGCATGGAGAAAAATAGATAATAAAATTTATTTATATAAAGGAAGTACAGCTGGATTAAATTTTTCAAATACAGGATATGAACCATATAGTGAATATTATGCAAGTCAAATAGCAGAAAAATTAGGGATATCTGCAATAAAATATGATTTGCATAAATGGAAAGGAATGCTTGCATCATCATGTGAAATATTCACATCCAAAGAATATTCATATGTACCAATTTGGCAAGTAATAGAAACAACAAAAATAGAAGAAATATATAAATGGTGCTGCAAAAAAGGATTTGATGAAGATTTTTCTAATATGATAATGTTTGATGCATTAATATTAAATTCAGATAGGCATTATGGAAATTTTGGTGTAATAAAAGAAAACAAAACAGGAAAATATATTAAATTGGCACCAATATTTGACAATGGAGAAGGATTATTATCCAAAGCTCCTATTGATATATTTGAAAATCAAAAAAAATTTGAAGAATATATTAGTAATAATAATGTTAATATATCTTGCTATGGTTCAAGCTATAATAGCCTAGTAAAAGCATTTTGCAATAAAAAACAAGTAGCAAAATTACGAAAATTACTTAACTTTAAATTTGAAAGACATACAATATATAATTTATCAGAGAAAAGAATAAAATTATTAGAAATACTTGTAAAGAAAAGAGCAAATGAATTAATATTATTAATAGAAAAGGACTGAGGTAATTTCACTTATCTCAGTTTTTTACATATTATTAAAATTAATTACGTCAACAAAAAAGAGTTAGCCTTGACAAACAAAATTAAAAGATGTATAATGTTAGCCGAGATTAACAAAAATAAGAAGGAGATAAAATGATATCAAAATCACAAGAAGAATATTTAAAAACAATGTATGTATTACAAAAGCAAAATGGCAATATCAGAGTAACAGATATAGCAAACAAAATGAATTGCACAAAACCAAGTGTAAATAAAGCATTAAACAATTTAAAAGAAGAAGAACTAATAAAATACGAAACATATGGAACAATAGAATTAACAAAACAAGGAGAGAGCTTAGCACAAAAAATATTAGAAGCATATGACATAGTATATTTATTTTTAAAAGATGTATTAAATTTAGAAGAAGAAGCTGCAAAAGAAGAAGCAGAAAAAATAAAATTAGTAACAACAGATGAAACAATAAATAAATTAGCAAAATATGTACATAATGTATTAGGACTAAGAGAACTAAATTGTAACTATGATATAAATCAAGAAAAATGCAGAAGCTGCATAAAAAGAAAAACAGATGTTAATAAAACAAATATAGAAAAATATAATTAAGTTTTTATAGAAATTAAAGAACGTGCCTACAAAGAAATTTAATAGAAAGAAAGGATTGAATAAAAAATGAGCGAAAGTTTATTAGAAATAAAAGACTTACATGTAAACGCAGGAGAAAAAGAAATACTAAAAGGATTAAATTTAAACATAAAAAAAGGAGAAATCCATGTAATAATGGGACCAAATGGAGCAGGAAAATCAACACTTGCAAACGTAATACTAAATAATCCAGAATATACAAAAACAAATGGAACAGTAGAGTTCGAAGGAGAAAATATAAACAATTTAAGTACAGACCAAATTGCAAAAAAAGGAATATTTATGTCATTCCAATTACCAGAAGAAATACCAGGAATCTCAACAATGAATTTCTTAAAATATGCAAAAAACAAAATAACAGAAAAGCCAGTAAAAATATTCGAATTTAAAGACACTGTAAAAAAATATGTAGAAGAATTAAACATGAATCCAAAACTAATAGAAAGAAACTTAAATGTAGGATTTTCTGGAGGAGAAAAAAAGAAAAATGAAATAATGCAAATGCTAGTATTAAATCCAAAATTAGCAATATTAGATGAAACAGACTCAGGACTAGATGTAGATGCAATAAGAACAGTTTCAAAAGGAATTGAAATGTATAAAAATAATGAAAATGCAGTTTTAATAATAACACACAATACAAAAATATTAAATCACCTAAAAGTAGATTATGTACATGTATTAGTAGATGGAAAAATAGTAAAAACATCTACAGCTAAATTAGCTGAAGAAATTGAAGAAAAAGGATATTCTGAGTATAAAAAATAAGTCCATACAAATAAGTATGAACTTAAGGATGATTAATACAATATGTCATTTTTCTACAAACTATAAGCAGGAATCAAGTATTAAATCAATTCCATCAAATGCAAAATAGCAAAAGAAAAATAAACAAATTAATCCAGATGATGAATTAACGGGACATTGAAAACGAATAAAAGCTAACACACAAATCCTAAAAAGAATTTTAAAAAAACATATTATTTTTTTAGGATTATGAATAGTTTTAAATTCATTTTCAAAAAAGCCATCTGCATCGTTTTTAATAGAAGTCAATTTGTATATTCTATCAAGAAAACAACAAAATGTAGAACTACTCTCAAGCAAATCCAATAAAAGATCAATGAACTGCCTAAGAATCCACGTAGAGAATAAAAATAATAATGTAGATGACATATTGGTTACTTCTCGTTGTGTTAAAACACAAAAACCTAAAGAGAACCGCACAAGGCCTTTAATCCATGCAAAAAGACTAGAATATTTACTGTTTGACATAAAAAATCCTCCTAAGATAAAATATAATAATATAATTATACCAAATTTCATGGAAAAAGTAAACAAAAATGAAAGGAAATATTATGGAAACTAAAATAGAAGAAATAAATAGAAATATTTATGATATAAAAGATAAAGACAACTATGAATTCAAAATGAAAAAAGGGCTAAACGAAGAAATAGTAAGAGAAATATCAAAACAAAAAAACGAACCAGAATGGATGTTAGAAATAAGACTAAAAGCCCTAGAAACATACAATAAATTAGAAATGCCAACATGGGGACCAGATTTATCAGAACTAAAAATGGACGAAATAGCAACATATGTAAAACCAAAAACACAGTTAAATTCAGATTGGGAAGATGTGCCAGAAGACATAAAAAACACATTTGATAGAATAGGAATACCAGAAGCAGAAAAGAAATCATTAGCAGGAGTAGGAGCACAATATGACTCAGAAGTAGTATATCACAGCATGAAAGAAGATTTAATAAAACAAGGCGTAATATACACAGATATGGAATCTGCTGTAAGAGAATATCCAGAAATAGTAAAAGAACATTTTATGAAATGTGTGCCAATAAGTGATCACAAATTTGTAGCATTACATGCAGCAGTATGGTCAGGAGGCTCATTTGTATATATACCAAAAGGAGTAAAATTAGACATACCATTACAATCATATTTTAGACTAAACTCACCCGAATCAGGTCAATTTGAACACACACTTATAATAGTAGATGAAGGAGCAAGTCTACATTTTATAGAAGGATGTTCAGCACCAAAATACAATAAAGTAAATCTACATGCTGGATGTGTAGAGCTATATGTAAAAGATGATGCATATTTAAGATATTCAACAATAGAAAACTGGTCAAAAAATATGATGAACTTAAATACAAAAAAAGCAATAGTGGGAAAAAATGCACAAATAGACTGGGTAACAGGATCATTTGGTTCAAAAATATCAATGCTATACCCAATGAGCATATTAAATGGAGAAGGAGCAAAAACAGAATACACAGGAATTACATTTGCAGGAGGAGGACAAAACTTAGACACAGGATTTAAAGTAATCCATAATGCACCAAACACATCATCTGTAGTAAACTCTAAATCAATATCAAAAGACGGAGGAGCTTGCACATATAGAGCATTAGTTAGAATAAATGAAAGTGCCAAAAATTCAAAATGTAGTGTAAGCTGTGAATCACTTATGTTAGATGACATATCTAGGTCAGACACAATACCAGTAAATGACATAAGAACAGATGAAGTTCAATTTTCTCACGAAGCAAAAATAGGAAAAATAAGTGACAAAGCAATATTTTATTTAATGAGTAGAGGCTTATCAGAAGAAGATGCTAAAGCAATGATTGTTAGAGGATTTGCATATCCTATTTCTAAAGAGCTACCAGTTGAATATGCAGTAGAAATGAACAATTTAATAAATTTAGAATTAGAGGGGGCAATTGGATAATGGAAAAATTAAGAATAAATGAAACACCAGTAAGAACATCAAGAAACTTTTTAATTAATAATATAGAAGTAGAACTTGAAATGCCA
>CAJKVD010000086.1 GCA_905203195.1 uncultured Clostridium sp.
TTTCTTATGTAACAATAAAAGGGATATTATCCCTTTTATTAGAAATAATTATTTGGATTTACCCTAGAATCATCTCCATATCTTGTTGCACTATAACTATAGTGGTATGGTGATTTTCTAACTTCAAAGTGTAAATGTGGTCCACTTGAATTTCCTGTGCTTCCACTTTTCATTATTACTTGCCCTTGTGATACTATTTGACCAGGTGAAACACATACAGAACCTGCTGTTCCATGGCCATAAATTGTTTGTAATCCATTTGTGTGTTGTATTATAACATGTGTACCATAACTATATGTTAAATTTCCAACTGTTAGAACAACTCCATCTGCTGCTGCATAAACTGGTGTTCCTGAACTAACTGCATAATCTATTGCTCCATGGAATCTTCCACTTGAGTAATATCCATTTGTTGAAATTGTTCCTCCACTTACAGGTCTAATAAATCCTCCTGAGTTTCTGTCTGATGAGTTTCCTCCTCCGCTTGTTCCTCCCGAATTATTATTTCCTGAGTTATTGTTGTTTTTATTAGAATTATTATTTTTTGATGCTTGTTCTTGCTTTCTTTTTCTTTCTAATTCTTCTAATTGTTTTTGATATTTTCTTTGTGCCTCTGCGACTTCTGCTTGTATTTTTTGGTTATCTTCTGTTAATTGGTCTATTTCTTTTTGTAATTCTTGCTCTTCAGAAGAAAGCTTTGCTACATATGTTGTTTTTTCGCTTTTCTTTGATTGTAATTGTGTGGATACACTTTGTTTGCTTGCTTTTGCTGTTGTTAATTCTTGTTTTCCTTCTTCTATTTCTTGTTTTGCTGTTTCTATTTCTTTTTTCTCTTTATCTATTTCTTTTAATAAATCAAGATCATATTGTGCTATTTCTGATACTATGTAATAACTAGATATAAAATCTGTTAAACTTTCTGATGATAATAATATGTCTAAATATGACGTGTCTCCTGATTCATATAGTGCTACAATTCTAGTCTCTAAATTTTTTTGTTGTTCTTCATAATTATTTTGTGCTTTTTCTAGTTTTGCATTTGAATCTTGTATTTTTTGATTTGCATCTGCTATTTTGTTATCTAATTCATTTATTTGTGTTTGATAATCTTGTATTTGTGAATTAAGTGTGTCTACTTCTTTTTGTGTTGTATCTTTTGTTTTTTGTACTTCTTGTTTTTGTGCTTCCGCTTCTTTTTTCTTATCTTCATTTTCTTGTTGCTGTGCTTTTAATTGTTGCTCTTCTGCAGTTACTGCAAATGCCGAATTTGCACTAGAAATTATTATAAGTATTAACATTAGACATACAATTTTTTGACATATATTTTTCATATGTTCCTCCTCTTTCCTGATTATATTTTTGTTTTTTCAGGTTTTTACTACTGATTTGTTTCCGTGTTTTTAGTTTTGTCTTCTACTGTTGTGTTTGCTTCAGTTGTATTTGCATTATTTTGTTGTGCTTTATCTTCTTCTGAATTTGGCACTATTCCATTTGTTATATATGGCATTGGATTTGTTACCTCACCATTTTTTCTAACTTCAAAGTGTGCATGTGCCCCCGTTGAATAGCCTGTTGATCCTACTTTTAATACTGCTTGATTTCTCTTTACAGTATCTCCTGCTTTTACTAAAAATTCTGAGCCATGTGCATATAATGTTGAAATTCCTCCTCCATGGTCTATTACTACCATTTTTCCATATGCTACATTATATTCTGCTTTTACTACTATTCCATCATTTGCTGCTACAAAATTTGCTCCCATTGGTGCTGATATGTCAACACCTGTATGTAATTTGTATACTTTTGTTATTGGATGTGTTCTCATTCCATATGGTGAGCTTATTTTGGTATATCCTGGAACTGGCCATGCCAATTCTCCCCCTATGTATGTTGTATCTATATCTGATTTTGCTAATTCTACTAGTTGAGCATTTACTTCTGATAATACACGATTATATTCATCTAATTTTTCTTGTGTTTCTTTCTCTTTATCTGATAATTTACTTACATAACTTTCTCTTAATACTTTTGTAGATTGTAATACTTTTGATGCTCTTGTTTGTTTTTCTATTATTGTTGCTACTTCTGTTCTTTCTTTTTCTAATTTTTCCTTTGTGTTTTCTATATTATGCTTTCTTTCTCCTATTTCTTTTAGCATATCTGAATCATATTCTGCTATTTCTGATAATACATAATAGCTTGATATAAAATCTGTTATGCTTGTTGATTTTAACATTATGTCTAAATATTGTGTATCTCCTGCCTCATATAGTGCCACTACTCTTTGTTCAAATATTTCTTTTTGGCTATCATATTTTTCTTGTTCTTCTTTTTGTTGTTCTTCTAATTGTTGTATTGTTGTTTGCAATATTTGGACTTTTTCTGTTGTTTCTGATAATTCTTTTTCTGCATTTGCTATTTTTTCGTCTAATTTTTGTACCTGTTCTAAATTTTCTGTAATATCCATTTTTAAGTCTGATAGTTCATTATTTGCTTGATTTATCTGATCTTGTACCTGCTGTTGTTTATTTTGCAATTCTGATGTATTTGCTGCAAATGCTATTGTTGTAATACTACATATCAAACAAATTAATATTATACATAAAAATTTACGCATTACCTTCATTCCTTTTATACTTTTAAATATTTTCTCATAGATACTACACTTCCTATTGTTCCTATACCTATTCCTAAAATTAAATATACTATAATTATTGATGTTAGCATTTCATTTAATCCTACTAAATTCATTCCCATTACTTTTACTAAATCAGAACTTGCCATTTTTGTTGTTATTAAACTATATGCTCCTCCTACAAGTATAATTGATATTATACTTGATATTATTCCTATAACAATACCTTCTACAATAAATGGCCATCTTATAAAACTGTTTGTTGCTCCAACATATTTCATTATTGATATTTCTTTTCTTCTTGAATGTACTGTTAATTTTATTGTATTTGAAATTATGAATGTTGAAATTATTATTAATAACAATAATATTATTCCTGTTGCTATTCTTATTACTTTTGCTATTGATATTAACTTCATTGCTGTTTCATTACTATTGGTTATTTTTACTACATTGTCTATTTTTTCTACTTCTGATTGTATTGTCTTACTACGTTCAAGATCTGTTACTTTTACTATATAGGAAGCTTTTATTTTTTGGACATTAAATCCGTCTAGTACTCCTTTTTCGTCTTTTAGTTTTTCTTTCATAGTATTAAGTCCTTGTTCTTTTGAAACAAATTCTATTGTGCTTATCCCATCTAATGCTCTTATATCCTCTTTTACTTTGTCCATTTCTTCTTGTGTAGCATCTTCTTTCATGAATACCTGAAACCCTTGTTGTAATTTTAGATTGTCTACAAAATGATTTACATTTTCACCTATTATTAAGAAAAGTCCGAATATTATCATAGTAGCACACATTATAACAATTGACGCTACAGTTGACTTTTTGTTTTTAAATACATTACTAAGCCCTTCTCCAATTAAATAACCTAATCTGTTATATTTCACAATCATAACCACCTTTTTTATCATCTCTTACTATTACGCCTTTATTTATGTGTATAACTCTTTTTTTCATTTTGTCTACTATGTCTTTGGCGTGTGTTGCTACTACAACTGTTGTTCCTCTCATATTTATATCGTTTAATAGAGTCATTATATCCCATGCGGTATCTGGATCTAAATTTCCTGTTGGTTCGTCTGCAATTAGCATTGATGGGTTGTTTACCAATGCTCTTGCTAATGCTACTCTTTGTTGTTCTCCTCCTGATAATTCGTTTGGATACATTTTGGCTTTATTACTTAAACCTACAAGTGATAATATCATTGGAACTTGTCTTCTGATATGTCTTGGTGTTGCTCTTACTATATACATAGCATATGCTACATTGTCATATACTGTTTTGTCTGGTAATAGCCTAAAGTCTTGGAATACAACCCCCATGCTTCTTCTTAAATATGGTACTCTACTTGGTTTTAAAAATGTTGTGTCTTTTCCATTTATTATTATATTTCCTGATGTTGGTTCTTCTTCTTTTAATATTAATTTTATAAGTGTTGATTTTCCACTTCCTGATGAGCCTACTAAAAACGCAAATTCACCTTTATCTATTTTGAAATTAGCATTTTTTACAGCTTTTGTTCCTGTATCATATGTTTTGCTTACATTTCTAAATTCTATCATTTTAACTTTTCTCCCCTTTGGTTGTAAACCTTTTTATCTTTCATTCTTGTCCACTATATAATATCAATAAACATGAGTTTTTGCAATAGTTTTTAGATAAAATCTGTGCGGAATTTTTTACTCTTTTGCTATTTTTTGGCTTGTTTTCTTGTTTTTTCTTTTATTTTGAATTTTTTGTGAATTTTTCGACTATATCTCCTACTGTTATTTTAAAATATTTCATTAATTCTTCTGCTTTTCCTGATTTTCCAAATGTGTCTGGTATTCCCATTCTTATAACTTGTTTTGGATATAATTCTGTTAAAACCTCTGCAATTGCACTTCCTAAACCTCCTATTATGTTATGGTCTTCTATTGATATTATTTTTTTAGTTTCTTTTGCTGATTTTACTATTATATCTTTGTCTATTGGCTTTATTGTATGAATATCTACTACTCTTACATTTATACCTTTTTCTTTTAAAATTTTTTGTGCCTTTAGGCTTTCTGCAACTGTTACACCTGTGCTGAATATAGTTCCATCTGTACCTTCGCCAAATTGTATTCCTTTTCCTATTTTGAAATTGTAGTTTTTATCATATATTATTGGTGTTGCCAATCTTGATAATCTTAAATATACTGGACCATCTATTTTTGATATTTCTTTAACTGCCCATTTAGTTTGTGTGTCATCACTTACTGACATTACTGTCATATTTGGTATTGTTCTCATTAAAGATATGTCTTCTATCATTTGATGTGTTGCCCCATCTTCTCCTACTGTTATTCCTGCATGTGTTGTACATATTTTTACATTTAAATTTGG
>CAJKVD010000087.1 GCA_905203195.1 uncultured Clostridium sp.
TTTACTATTTGTTCGTAAAAGTTTATGAGTAGTAAAAATTCTATATCCACAAAAATTTACACCCATTTTATAAGGGTATACACGAGACTTATCATTTAATTGTAAATGCAATTTAGTATTCAAAAAATTATCTATTTTTTCTTTTGCTTGTTTACATTCATTTTTTGTTTTTAAAATTAAAACAAAATCGTCCATATATCGTGTATAATATTTTATATGTAAATCATTCTTTATATATTGGTCAAGTTCATTTAAATAAATATTTGCAAAAAATTGACTTGTATAATTTCCAATAGGTATGCCAACTCTATCAAGTCTGTTATCAAATATAAGAAGATGAGTAAATTGTAATAATTTTTTATCTGATATATATTTTTTCATTATTTCATATAATACATAAGGATCTATATTATAAAAAAATTTTCTTACATCACATTTCAAAATCCAAAAATCTCCAAAATTTCTTTTAAAGATACGAAGTTGCTTTTGTACTTCTTCTACTGCTTTATGCGTACCTCTATCTTTAATACAAGCAAAAGTAGTATTTATAAGTTTAGGAACAATATATGGTTTAATAAATTCTTCTACATACCATTGATGGACAATTCTATCTTTATAGGGGAGAGCATTTATAATTCGTTCTTTTGGCTCGTATATTTTAAATTGAAAATATTTACCTATTTTATATTTGTCATTTTTTATATTATTGAGAAGATTGGTTATATTATTTTCTAAATTTAGTTCAAAGTTTATAACTTCATTTTTATAAGTTTTATGTTTTCTTGCTCTTGAATGTGCTTTCATTAACTTTTGAAAAGTTAATTTATCAAAAAAACAATTTTTTATCTTTTTTGGCATGAGTTTATCCATCCTCCTAGCATATTACATATATTTGTGATTATCTCACTCCAAGAAGAATAATTTTGATGAGAAATATATTTATATTTGTATGATAATCTTATATAAACTTTAAGAAGTGATAGACTAATATCAAATTCATGTAAATATTTTAACTTATCTTGTGCTTTAAATGTTTTTATAGCATACATCAATAATCTTAATCCAGAATACATAGCGTTTTTAATTTCTTTGACTAATCCAAAAGTTTCTGATTTTGGATATTTTTTTACTATATCATTAGTATAATAAATCAATTCCATATACTTTTGATATATTGCTAAATTGTTTTTAGAACTCATCTGTGCCTCCTAAAATTTCTTTTGATATTATATTTATTTTTTCTATAAAAGCAAAAGCATTTGATACAGATAAGTTATTGACATCAATATCTTTAATTTCACATAGAAGATTTTTTATTTTTTTGTTTTGCAAATATGTATCAATATCTGATATAGTATTAGCATCTACTATTTTAAATTCTTTATTTATGTTTTTTAACTTAATATAATATTTATCAAAACTAGCACAAGGAAAACCACATTTTACTGCTACTGAATTAAGATTAACTAATTTTAAGTTAAATTCATTCGAAAGAAATTTTGCATCATCTTCTAACGCAAGATAAAAAACACCATTTTTAAAAAGATATATAATATCTGAATTTTGTTTTTTTAAATTATTATAAATATTCAATAATTTACTCATTTTTTTCCTCCTCTGTATTTATCTAAAATTGTATAAAAAATTCATTTCAGTTGTATAAATAAAATAAAAAATGTATATTTTTTTATAAGGATTAAATCTTTTTATATTATACAATTTTTTACAAAAAAACACAATGTTTTTCGTATATTAATATACGAAATTCCTAGATATTTTTATAATGAAATTTCATATATAATATTCGTAAACCGGTTAATGTATATTCGAAAAATATTGCAAAAAATATGTTAAAGGAGTAATGACTATGGATGTAGAAGAAAAATTATATCTAAAAGGTAATAAGAAATATCAAAAGTGTGTAAACTTGGATGATGACTTGTATGACAAAGTTAGAGAATTGACAGAAGAAAAATATGATGCTACATTAAGCGAGTTTATAAATATCTGTATAGAAGATTATATAAATAAAAATAACCCATCTTATTATCCTAAAAAGGAAAATGTCCTTACGACAAATAGAAGCATTATGATAAGGAAAAATAATGAAGATGGATTAAATAAATTCCATAATAAAACAGGAATATCATTTACTAGATTACTAAATGGTGCAATAAATGAATTTATAGTATCTCATAACTTATAAATATAATTAAATAAATTGTTATAAGATAGAAATGAACTTAATATACAATTAAAAAGGTTAATTAGCAGATGAAAAAAGTTAGGGGAGGCGACCCTTAACTTTTTTTCATTATAAGAACTTTTTTAATACTCTTTCAATATCTGCAATTTGAATAGGTTTTTCTATGTATTCATCAAATTCTAGATCACCAACAAAATGGTATCTTTGATTAGCAGAAATTGTATGAATTACAACAGGAGTATTAAATCCTTCAAGTTCTCTTAGTTGCTTTAATAAAGTCGGTCCATCAACTCCTTGTTGATAGATGTTATTGGTAAATATAATATCATACTGATTTATTTTTACTTTTTCTAATAAATCAGTAGAAGTTTTGACTCTTTCAACAGATAGTCCGAAATTTCTTAATATTTTTCTTGTCATATCAGCAGAAAAATTATCATAATTACCAATAAGTGCTTTTTTACCTTCATAGATGCCGTTATAATCCATTTTATCACTCCATATTTCTGATGGCTGTGATTTCAATTCTTCTGTTTCTTTTTTTTCAAGTTCATTTATTTGTTCTTTTAGTCTGTTAATTTCCTTTTTATAGATTTCGTATAATTCTATTGCTTGATAAGTTTCATCTCTTTGACATTGTAGTAACTTTTGTAAATGGTCTGTTTCTTGTTCTTTATAATACTTCTTTTGTTCTTTTATAGAGTCTATTACATAAGCAACAAGAAAACAAATTGAAATACAACAAACGAAAATAATACAACCTAAAATGATTTCCAACATCTAAAATTTTCTCCTTTCTTCTAAAATTTTTAAAATTTATAGAATAGCGAGAAATGTAGGTAAAAAATATCCAACAAAAAAACTTTGGGCTATATGCTTCATTGTGAATAATAGTACAAAATTATACCATAATACTGGCAAATAGCAATAATGGTATGAAAGTGTGGTGATATGTATGTCATTGATAGATATTTTTAGACATAACATAAGATATTATAGATATATGAAAAACTATTCACAAGAAAAGTTGGGCGAGATGTCTGGATTAAGTACGCATTATATATCCGACATCGAACGAGGTAGATATAGTCCTACAATTCCCGTTATTGAAAGAATATCGAAAGCACTTGACATTTCACCGCATTTGCTTTTTGTTGAAAATCCCGAAGCAAAGCACTTATCTGCAAGAGTCGATATTCATCGTAAAAAGTAGAATGCTTTACAATATTATACAAAATATTCCAACTTTTTACACTTTATTCAACTATTATAGCACAAAAATTCAAATGGGACAATTAAGATACAGATTTTTTTGATAATTTGTGTAAAAATTATCGTAATGAGGTGTAAAAATGGAGGAAAATAGGAGATTACAGGAACTACTTAACAAAGATTATATGCCTATTATTTATAAAAACATCAAGAAGTTTAGAATAGAAAGTGGTTTGTCTATAATAGAAGTAGCAGATATTTTAGATATGTCGTATGATTATATCAGAAGAATTGAATCGAATAATGATAAAGTAAAAACTTGCTCATTGAAGTTGCTAATTAAATTTAGTATTTTATATAACAAGAACTTGGGCGATTTTTTAGTAGAGTAGATAGAAAATTGGTATTGTGATCAGTTTTCTTTTTTTGTTTCTATTAGAAATTGGCAATTTGACTTACAAAACTTTACAAAATTAACATAATGTGGTATAATATTATTGTTACGGAGGTTAGAAAATGTATATAAATTTAAACCATTATAGAACATTTTGGATAGTAGCACAATCAAAAAGTTATGCAGATGCAAGTAATAAACTTAATGTTACCAAAACAGCCATAGCAAAAAACATACAACAATTAGAAGACCAATTAAATACAAAACTATTTTATAGAGAGAGTAGAGGAGTTAAATTAACAGCAGACGGAGAAACTTTTTATAAATTTGTTGATAGAGGATTTAGTGAAATAGAGGCAGGAGAAAAGTTAATTGCTCAAAAGAACAATATAGAAACAGGAGAAATAATAATTGGTGCTTTATCACATATAGCAGACTTTTTGTTAATAGATAAAATACAAGAAGTTAAAAGTAAATATCCAGAGTTAAAAGTGAAATTAACAACTGGTGCTACTGGTAAAAATTTAATAGAATTATTGGAAGACCATAAAATAGATTTTGCAGTAGATAGTACATCAATGAATATTAAGAACAAAGATATTGTAAAAGAAGAATTGATGGAAGTAGAAAATATATTTGTTTCTAAAAAGCCAACAAAGATAAATGATATAAAAGAAATAACAAATTTTAAATTGGTTTTAGGTGGAGAATATACACATACAACACAAGAGTTAATAAATACTTTAAAAGAACATGGAGTAAGTATAAAACCTAATGTAGAAATGGATATAACAGAGTTAAGAATTTCTGCAGCAAAAAAAGGTATAGGAATAAGTTATGTTATGAAAGAATCTGTAAAAGAGGCTTTGAAGAATAAAGAGGTATATGAGGTAAAGATGCCTATAAAACTTCCTGTATCTAAAATAAACTTAATATACTTAAAAGAACAATTAAATAAAGCAGATAAACAATTTATAAAAGATTACTTGAAGAAGTAATAATAAATGAAATAATATAATATATTTTAAGACATAGATCGTAAAAGGTCTATGTCTTTTTAGGTTTATGATAGTTAACTTTTTGATGATAGACAAATAATGGAAACGGATATATAATTATTATGTAAAATAATTAGAAAAGAGGATTTTGTAATGAGTGAAA
>CAJKVD010000088.1 GCA_905203195.1 uncultured Clostridium sp.
AGCTATTGTAGGTTCTGGGTATTGGTATGTAGAAAATAAATTAGGAAAATTACAAAAAGTTGATATAAATAAAGAAGAACTAGGAATATCACAAGAAACATCTAAAAGCTTAAAAGACTATAGAAATATAGCACTATTTGGGGTTGATAGTAGAAATCATGATTTAGAACAAGGAAATAGAAGTGACTGTATAATAATTGCAAGTATAAACAATAACACAAAAGAAGTAAAACTAATTTCTGTGTATCGTGATACATATGTACAAATACAAGGACATGGTTTAGACAAAATAACACATGCATATTCTTATGGATCAGCACAATTAGCACTTAATACATTAAACACAAATTTAGATTTAAATATCTCTGAATTTGCAACAGTAAACTTTGATGTTGTAGCAGATGCTGTTGATGAATTAGGAGGAATTGAAATAAATATAGAATCACAAGAAGAAATGAGATACTTAAATAATTATATAGGAGAAACATCAAAAGTAACAGAAAAAACAACACCAAAGGTAACAAAAACAGGAAAACAAACATTAAATGGTGTACAAGCGGTAGCATATTCAAGAATACGTTACACAGCAGGGGGAGACTATAAAAGAACAGAACGTATGAGAGATGTACTAACGGCAATGCTTGCAAAATTAAAAACAAAAAGCTTAAGTGAAATAAATAAATTTGCAGATAAAATTTTACCAGAAGTATATACAAATATATCATCAGGAGATATTTTAGCATTAACTCCAAGCTTAATGAGTTATAAGATAACAGAAAGTATAGGTTGGCCATATATAACAAAAGGAATAACTTTAAATAGGTGGTATGGAGTACCTGTTACACTAGAACAAAATGTAACTCAATTACATAAAGAAGCATTTGGAGAATCTGATTACACCCCATCTGAAACAGTAAAAAATATAAGTAGTCAAATTGTTAAAAAAACAGGATATAAATAAACTAGCAAATTATAGTATAAAATGAAGAAATTACAAGAATAATATTCAAAAAACATATTGACAATCAAATATTAGAAAATATATAATTAAATTGATAATTACTAAAGACTTTTAAGGGGAATAAAAGGATGAATATTAATGTTGAATCACAAGAAGCAATATTAAATAGAGAAATTATTATAGTACCAGAACTTCAAAAAAATAGTACTAGAATAAAATATACAAATATAAAAAGATTGCTAGATATTATTATTAGTATAATAGGCCTAATTATACTATCACCATTATTTTTAGTACTTGCCATAGTTATAAAACTAGATTCAAAAGGATCAGTATTTTTTAAACATACAAGATATGGAAAAAACGGAAAAAAATTTAAGATGTATAAATTTAGAACAATGTACGAAAATGCACAAGATATGATAAAAGAGTTTACACCAGAACAAATTAAGGAATGGAAAGAAAATTTTAAATTAAAAGATGATCCTCGTATTACAAAAGTAGGAAAATTCTTAAGAAAAACTAGTTTGGACGAGTTACCACAAATAATAAACATTATAAAAGGCGATTTATCAATAATAGGACCAAGACCTGTAATAGAAGAAGAGTTAGAAAAATATGGAGATAATAAAGATAAGTTTTTGAGCGTTACTCCAGGTCTTACAGGTTATTGGCAAGCTAATGGTAGAAGTTCTACAACTTATGAACAAAGAATGGAAATGGAGTTGTATTACATAGATAATATTTCACCAAAATTGGATATAAAAATATTTTTTAAGACAATAGAGTCTGTTATAAAAAAAGAAGGAGCAATTTAATGACAATAGATATTATTTGCCCATTATACAAAGCAGAAAAATATATAGACAATCTGCACAAATCATTTGAAATGCAAAAAAATGTTAATATAAATAAAATAAGATATGTAATAACAAAAGATAATGACAAAACAGAGGAAAAGGTTAAAAAATTAAATTGTGTATATAAAATAATAGAAGCAAAAGAATTTTCACATAGCCAAACACGAGAGCAACAGGTTTTTGAGAGCAATGCAGATATAATTGTATTTGTTACACAAGATGTTATTATAAAAAGAAATGATTGGCTTTCTAATTTGGTACAACCAATTGTAAATAATGAATGTGAGGCATCCTATAGTAGACAAATATGTGACAATAATACTATAGAAAAGTATACAAGGGAAAGCAATTATCCTAATGAATCTAAATTAGTATCAAAATCAGATATAGATTCATTAGGACTAAAAGCTTTCTTTTTTTCTGATGCATCATCAGCAATAAGAAGAAAAACATTTATAAAATTAAATGGCTATGATGGAAAAAACTTTCCAACAAATGAAGATATGTATTTTGCATATAAACTAATAACAAATGGATACAAAATTAAATATTGCGCAGATTCAGAAGTAATACATTCACATAAATTTACTTTTAAGCAACAATATAAAAGGTATTACGATACTGGTAAATTTTTCAAACAAAATAATTTTTTAAATAAATATAAAGTCAATAAAGCGGGTAGTAGCTTGGCAAAATATGTATTAAAAAGAGCATGGCAAGACAAAAATTGGAAAGTTATTGCAAATTTTTTGCCAAACATGGCAGCTAGATTTATAGGCATGAAAATAGGAAAACATTCTAAAAAGGGGAAAATATGAAAGTAAAAACAGTTATAATTGTTAATGATTTCAATTATGTACAAGGAGGAGCAAGTAAAGTTGCAATAGATACTGCTAGAATATTAAAAGAAGAGGGGCTAAATGTAATCTTTTTTTCAGCTGTAAACAAAAATGAGGAAAACATTGATGGAATTAAATATATTTCTACAAATCAAAATGAAGCACTAAAGGAAAAAAATAAAATTAAAGGGATAATTAACCGGAATATACAATTTCAAGGCAAAAAAAGAATTTAAAGAATTGTTAAAAAAATTAGATAAAAAAACAACGATAATTCATGTACATGGCTGGACAAAAGCTCTATCTAGTAGTATATTCGATATAGCATTTAAAATGAATTTTAAAGTAGTACTTACTTTACACGATTATTTCGCGGCATGCCCAAATGGTGGATATTTTAATTATCAAAAAAATGAAATATGTAAACTTAAACCAATGTCAATAAAATGTATAAAATGTAATTGTGATTCAAGAAATTATATATTTAAAATATATAGAGTAATAAGGCAATTTGTACAAAATAAAATTGTAAAGTTAAATAAAAAAATAGAGAATGTAATTACAATATCAGAACTTAGCGAGAAAATACTAAAAGAAACTCTTGGAAAAAACACCCAAATAACTAGAATATATAATCCAATAGATTTAGACGAAAATATAGAAAAAATAGATCCAACTAGAAACAAATACTTTTTGTATGTTGGAAGGATATCTAAAGAAAAAGGTGTAGATTTATTTTGCAAAGCAATTACAAGACTAGGATATGAAGGAATAGTAGTTGGTGATGGAGATGAAAGAAAGAGACTAGAAAAAGAATATCCCAATATTAAATTTACCGGTTGGAAAAATAAAAATGAAGTTAAACAATATATGAAGGGTGCAAGAGCTTTAATATTTCCGAGCAGATGGTATGAAACTGCAGGATTAACAGTTTTAGAAGCACAAACTTTAAAAATTCCTGCTATAGTTAGTAAATATTGTGCAGCAAGCGAATTTATAGAAGAAGGAAAAAATGGCTTTTTGTTTGAAAATTTTGAACAATTGAAAAAAAATATGATGAAGTTGGAAACTCAAACTTTACAAGTAACATTAAGTAACGATTTTAGCTTCAAAAAATATTTAAATGATTTAAAGAAACTTTATGGAGAGATTATAAATGAATTATAAGATGTTAAAAAATGAAATAAAACAGGAAAAAAGAAATTATTATGACAAAAATATAATGAAAAGATTATTTATAAAAACCCCTAACTCAAAAATATATAAAATTATAAAAGATGCAAAAATATATAGATATTATAAAGAAAATCATAAAAGTATATTTCAAAAACTTAAATTTGTATATTACTGTAGAAGGGTACACAAAAATTCTATTAAATATTCTGTTGAATTATATGGAAAGTTTGGAAAAAATTTAATAATTTCATATATGCCAGTTATAATTAATGGATATAGTGAATTGGGTGATAATGTAATTTTACATGGAATGAATTGTGTTCGGAGCAAAGCATTTTATTGATGATGCACCAATAATAGGAAATAATGTTGAGGTTGGTTTTGGGGCAGTTATAATAGGAAAAGTAAAAATAGCTGATGGAATAAAAATAGGAGCAAATTCAGTTGTTACGAACTCGTTTCTTGAACCGAATATTACAATAGCGGGAGTTCCAGCAAAAAAAATAAAATAGATAGGGGATTAAAGAATATGTTTAATATTATATTTGTGATTTTACATTATCAAAATATTGATGATACAATAAATTGTATAGATAGCATACAAAAACTACACGAGTTAAACAAAAATTATAAAATTCTTCTTGTTGATAATAAATCACCTAATAATACAGGAAAAGAACTTGAAAAAATATATATTAATGATTCTAATATAGAAATTATTTTATTAGAGAAAAATTATGGCTTTTCAAAAGCTAATAATATTGCATTTAAAATGGCTAAAAAATATAATCCAGAGATTATTTTAGTTTTGAATAATGATATAATATTTGAAGATAATAATTTTTTATTAAATTTATTTAAAATATGTAAAAAATCCAAAAAATATGATATTATATGTCCAGATATAATAAACTTGAAAGATGAACATCAAAATCCTATGAAGGAAAGTGAAATGAATATTGGAAAAGCGTATAAAAATATGTTGTATGAATTCTGTTTTTATCTACTAATGAATGTGTATGGAATAAGAAATATAGTAGCTAAAAAAAGAAAAAAAAGAGAAGAAAAATGGTTTGAAATGTGACTTAGTAGCATATGCAAATGGAGGATATT
>CAJKVD010000089.1 GCA_905203195.1 uncultured Clostridium sp.
ATATGGACTAATCCTAAACTTTTCTTTTGAATTCATACAAATTCCTCCTCAATATTATTTTTTATAATTATGCACATTACAAATTAATCATATATAAAATTCATCAAAAAAATATATAATTAAAAGTAAAAAACATAATCCATAAATATAATAACATTTGATATCAAAAAGTGCAATACTTTTGTATGGTGCTTTTTAAAAAAGCACAATATAAAATGCAAAAACATTATATATCATGCTTCAAAATCTAATCTTTACCATTAATTTTTAATAATTTAAATATTTCAACAATAACAATAGGAGCCAAAATCAAGCAAATAAGTTCAATAATATTTTGAGTAGGCAACAATGGAATACTAAAAATATTTCTCAATTCTGGTATTAAAAGTATTACAAAAACTAAAGCCGCCGAAATCAAAACTGCCCCAATAAGTTTCATATTATTAAAAACATTTGATCTAAATATTGATTTTTTATTATCCCTTATATTAAATACATGTGTCAATTCTGATAAAGCAAGAGTAATAAAAGCCATAGTCTGACCAACCTCAATTTTAGATTGATCCAAAGTCAAATCTCCAATTGGCTCAGTTGTAGTACCCAATCCAATCATAAAAGCAGCCAAAGTCAAACCACCAATCATAATACCTTGATAAATTACACGCCAAGTCATACCTTTAGTAAACACACCTTTTCGAGTATCTCTAGGCTTTCTTTTCATAACATCAGAATTTGCTGGATCAAATGCCAATGCCAATGCTGGCAAAGAATCTGTAACCAAATTAATCCATAAAATATGAATTGGTAACAAAATCTCTAAATGATTTATATCTGATATTCCAAACCACTTTGCAAATAAAGATGTAAACAACGTAGCTAAAAATAGTACCACTATTTCTCCTACATTACTTGAAAGTAAAAATTGAATAACTTTTAATATATTATCATAAATTCTTCTGCCTTCCTCAACAGCAGAAACAATAGTTGCAAAATTATCATCAGTTAAAATAACATCTGCCGCTTCTTTTGCCACATCTGTGCCAACAATTCCCATAGCACAACCAATATCAGCTGTTTTTAAAGCAGGACTATCATTAACCCCATCACCTGTCATTGCAACAATTTCGCCATTTTTTTGCCAAGCACGAACAATACGCACTTTATGCTCAGGAGAAACTCTTGCATATACAGAATATTTACGCACATTTTTTTCTAATTCTTCATCAGACATTTTTTCAAGTTCAACACCTGTTATTGCTTCATCCTCATTTTCCAAAATTCCTAAACTTTTCGCAATAGCTGTAGCTGTAACCTTATGATCACCTGTAATCATAACAGTCTTAATACCAGCTGTTTTACACTTTTCAACAGCAATTTTAGCCTCTTCTCTAGGAGGATCTATCATACCAACCATGCCAAGAAAAATTAAATCATTCTCCATGTTTTCCATCTCATCTTTTGATGGTTCATGTTCCAACACCTTATACGCACAACCTAACACACGCAAAGCATCTTGAGCCATCTTTTCATTTACATCTTCAATATTTAAAATATATTTATCAAAACTATCTTTATCATTCTTGATTTCTCCATTAAATTGATAACCCAAACATCTATCTAATAATTCATCAATTCCACCTTTTGTATATACAATAAACTTATCATTTACCTTATTTACTGTTGTCATCAATTTCCTATCTGAATCAAAAGGAATTTCCTGAACACGTGGCATTCTATCATATATACTAGGATCAAAACTCAACCTAAAAGCCATATCAACTAAAGCAGTTTCAGTCGGATCACCTGTCAAATTACCATCAACATCAACTTTAGTATCATTACACAACATATTAGCATAAATTAATTCTGTTAACTCCTTATCTTTTAACTCTAGCCTATTAGTATTTTCTATTACTTCTATCCCTTTTTCCAAATCTTCCATATTATATAATTTTCCATTAAAAAATACCTTTTGCACTGTCATCTTATTTTGAGTTAATGTTCCTGTTTTATCTGAGCAAATAACTGTACTACTCCCCAAAGTTTCAACCGCAGGCAATTTTTTTACAATAGCATGTTTTTTTACCATTTTTTGAACACCAATTGCAAGTACTATTGTAGACACTGCAACCAACCCTTCCGGTATAGCAGCAACAGCTAAAGAAACTGCTGTCATAAACATTTGAATTGCTTCTTTACCTTGTATCAAACCTACTACAAAAATAACCACACATATTGCTAAAGCTGCAATTCCTAATGTTTTGCCAAGTTGATTTAGCCTTTGTTGCAAAGGTGTTTCTTGTTTTTCTGTTTGATTCATCATCCCAGCAATCTTTCCAACTTCTGTAGTCATTCCTGTTTCTACAACTATTCCCTTTCCTCTACCATAAGTTACCAAACTAGAAGAAAACAGCATATTAGTACAATCACCAATTCCAACTTCTGAACTTTCTATCTCCTCCATACTTTTTTCAACTGGTACCGATTCACCTGTTAAAGAACTCTCCTGTGCTTTCAAATTTATAGCTTCTATTATTCTTAAGTCTGCTGGTATATAATCACCTGTATCTAATACTACTACATCTCCTGGTACCAACTCCTTTGAAGGAATAACTTGTATATTTCCATCTCTAATTACTTTTGCCGCATGATCACTTAATTTTTGCAAGGCTTCTAATGATTTTTCCGCTTTTGATTCTTGTGCCACTCCAATCACAGCATTTACAATTACTACTATTAATATAATAATTGTATCTGTAAAACCTTCTCCTTGTGATACTCCTACTATTCCTGACACTATTGCAGCTATTATTAAAACTATTATTGAAAAATCTTTAAATTGATCTAAAAATCTTTGTATTAAAGTTTTCTTTTTCGCAGCTTGTAATTCATTATACCCATATTTTTCCTGCTTTTCTTTTACTTGTTCTTTTGACAAACCTTTTTCAATATCTGTTTCTAATTTACTTTCTACCTCTTTTACCTTTTGCTGGTACCACTTTTTTTCTTCCATTAACATCACAACCCTTTCCTCTTATATTTTGTATATTTTTCTTTTTTATATTCAAAAAAGACTCTTAAAAGAAACTTTGTTTTACAAAATCTCTTTTAAAAGTCTCGCTTACTTAATAAAAGTTTACTAACCAGATACTTTTGTACCGCGACTGTTGATTAGTAATTAAAAGCTACTCCCTTTTAATATTTTAGTGTTAAAAAGTCGTCAATTTTTTAATTTAGAAAAATATATTTAATATATAATATATACAAATTCTAACATATTTTAGTTTTGGTGACCCCTACGGGAATCGAACCCATGATTCCACCTTGAGAGGGTGGCGTCTTAACCGCTTGACCAAGGGGCCATAAATACTAGCACACTATGTACTATGTATTTATATCATGTTTTTAACAATTAGTCAACACTAATCTTTAAAATTTCTCTCAATCTATCAGTTTGTTTAGTCAAATACAAATATCCAAGAAGTGCCTCATATGCTGTTGCATACATATATTCCTGAACATTAGCATTTTTAGGCAAATGATGATTTTCCGCATTCCTACCTCTTCTAACAACATCTTTTTCTTCATCTGACAAATCATCATAAATACGTTTCAAAATTTCTGATTGAGCACCAGCTTTAACATACTTTATAGATTCAATATGTAATGCATGTGGCTTCATATGTGTTTCATTTACCAATTTTGTTCTTATGTACAACTCATATACACAATCACCAACATATGCCCATGTAAGTGGTGGTAATAATTTTACTTCCTGTATATCACGACTAATTTCAACAAATAATTCCAATTTTTTCCCTCTTTTCTAAATAAATTGTATATTTTTAATTTTTACTATCTGCTTTTTCAATTGTAATTTTTCCTAATACTCCATTTTTAAATTCATCTAATAAGATTTTTGCTGTTTTTTCATCATCTATATTTCCACCTGAAATTATACACCCTCTTTTTCTTCCTATTTCTTGCATAATCTCATAAATGTTTTGATTTTCTGGTTGGAAATCTTGTCCCATAATTTCTTTTATGTATTCCTCGTTTAATTGATATCTTTGGCATATTTTTTCTGGATATTCTTCTAATAGATATTTTGTTAGTTCATATGCTACTTCTACTCTATCTAATACATCTTCTTTTATAGAACCTGTAAACGCTAAATGCAATGCAACTTCATTACTCTCAAATTTAGGCCACAATACACCTGGTGTATCTAATAATTCTACTTTTTCATTAATTCTAATCCATTGTTTTTGCCTTGTTACACCTGGTTTGTTTCCAACTCCTGCTAAATTTCTTTTGCTTATTCTATTTATAAAAGATGACTTTCCAACATTTGGTATTCCTAATATCATTGCTCTAATTTTTCTTCCTGTTCTCCCTTTTGAATCCATTTCTTCTTTTTTGTCTTTCATGACTTCTTCTATTTTGCTTACTACTTGTCCTATTCCAATTCCAGATTGTGAATCTGTTAATACCGCTGGTATTCCTCTTATTGCAAAATATGATAACCATCTTTGACTTTCTTTTTCCTCTGCCAAATCACATTTGTTTAATATTACTATTTTTTTCTTTCCTTTTGTTATTTCTTCCATATCTGGATTTCTACTTGCTATTGGTATTCTAGCATCTAGTAATTCCACCACAATATCTATTAATTTTAAATCTTCTATTATCTGTCGTTTAGTTTTTGCCATATGTCCTGGATACCAGTTAATTCCGACTGATGGAAAACTTTTTGGACTATCATCTTTTTTCTTTTCTGCTCTGATTTTTCTTTTTTGGTACATATCCATTTTAATCACTT
>CAJKVD010000090.1 GCA_905203195.1 uncultured Clostridium sp.
TTCCGATCTTATATAAATTATTTAATTATTACCAAAAATTCGAAAAGATTATAAAAGATTTTCAAAATATAAATTGGAATGATATAGATGTAAAAGTTGCTAATGGTTATATAAAAAGTTTAAGTTTTATATTTGATATAACAAAGAAGAACAATCCGATATCATATACTGTATTTTATTCAATGCAATATATGTTTTGGCAAGTTGTCGTTATAGGTGGACTATTTACTAATAAGCCACTTTCTGCTAAATTACTGACAAATTCACTATCTATATTTGGAAAAGAACCCAGTGATTTAGTGATAGAGGATGAAAACATAAAAAAGACATTACTTGAAAGCCCAATATTTAAGAAAAAACTAAAACAATTAATAGAAAAATATGGAGAAAAGAAAAATGAATTTATTGTAGACGAAAAATCGCCAAGAGAGGACACTTTAATTAGATTTGATGATGCAGATTTACTTTATGCTCTCCATGATGCAACATTATTAGTTAAAGGAACAAGAAACGAAAATAATAAATGGAATTTAGAAATTGAAATTAAAGATACTTATGATTTTACTGACTTCAAGGATTTAAGGGAATATGCAGATGAAGAAGAGGGAAAGTTAAGAGATATTATATCTACTACATTAAATAATTTAGGAGTAGCCTCAAGCGAATATGGAGTTATAAAGACATATAATGTTAAAATAAAATTTGAAACAAAAGAAGGAGAATTTTAATGTTATAATAGGATGGTGTTCATATTGAATAAGAAAGGTTTGAAAGAAGTTGTACTTATATTATTAATAGTAATTATAATGTTTTTGATTATTTATATACTTATATCAAAAGTAACTTTTAAAGTTGATGAGGAATATAAAAAAATAAACCTAGAACTAAGTTCATATAATGTAGATTACTATACTGTATATAAGGATGACCCTTTACAGAAGTATACGGTATATAAATTAAATATGTTTGGAGAAAAAGAAGAATTTAGAAGAAAATTAGAGAAAAGCAATTATTGGAGTAAAAACAAATTTTATGAATATGAGATGATGAGATTTTATGAGATAGTTGACAATGATATGAAGGATATAGATAGAGAAGATTTATATTATTATGATAGTAAGGGGATTTATGCTATATTTGATTTAAAAAATGAAAAATTATATTATTTAAAAAGCTACCTTTATGGAACACATAATAATTATAGTAATATTTTAGGAGTAAAGACAGAAGACTATATCAAAAGAGAGATTTATAGTGTAAGAGAAGGAATTCAATATGATGGATTAGATTATTATGTATATGAATTTTCAAAAGAAAATGGACAGGATATAGTAAAAAAATTAGATGTTAATTCAAAATGGAGTAAAAGCAGACTTGATGATAGTATATTAGATGATTTTGAATATAACCGTGAAGTACTTGAAATAAAAAATGGATATTATCATTATGAATTAGTATGTAGAACAAGCGATGAAAACAAAAAACATAATTTTACAAAAGAAGAAGCAACAGGTTGGGAAATAGGAGTTTATGATGCTGATAAAAATATCTTATATTATTATTGGCAAAGTATTTGATATAAAACTAAGAAAAATAGTAAGTTATGAAGATATAGAGAAGGAGATGAGACCAATATGAATATAATAGAAAATTTAAAAGATTTAATAATTTATCAAAGTCAATGCAACGAAAACATATCTGTAGAAGTTTTATATGATAGCGAAGATTTTTGGTTAACACAAAAATCAATGTCTAAATTGTTTGATGTAGAAGTAAACACAATAAATTATCATTTAAAGGAAATATTTGAAACTCATGAATTGGAAGAAAATCGAACTATTCGAAAAATTCGAACAGTTCAAAAAGAAGGAAACAGAGAGGTTTCAAGAGAATTAACATTTTATAGTTTAGATGCTATCATAGCGGTTGGATATAGAGGGAACTCAAAACAAGCAACAGACTTTAGAATATGGGCAACTAATACATTGAAAGAATATATAAAAAAAGGATTTGTTTTAAATGATGTATTATTAAAAAACGGTCCAAAATTTGGAAAAGACTATTTTAAAGAATTATTAGAAAGAATTCGTTCAATTAGGACAAGTGAACGAAGAATATGGCAGCAAATAACAGATATATTTGCGGAATGTAGTATAGACTATGACAAAGATTCAGAAATAACACAAAAGTTTTATGCAACAGTTCAAAATAAATTCCATTATGCCATTACGGGAAACACTGCAGCAGAAATAATATACAAAAATGCAGACCATACAAAAGAAAATATGGGCTTAACAACGTGGAAAAATTCACCAGATGGAAGAATATTAAAATCAGATGTAATGATTGCAAAAAACTATTTAGATGAAAGACAAATCAAAAGATTAGAGAGAACAGTTTCTGGATATTTTGATTATATAGAGGATTTGGTTGAAAGAGAAAATACGTTTACTATGGAAGAATTTGCTAAAAGTATAAATGAATTTTTGGAGTTTAGAAAATATGACATTTTAAAAGACAATGGCAAAATATCAAGAAAACAGGCAGAAGAAAAAGCAGAAAAAGAGTATAATGAATTTAATAAAAATCAAAAAATAGTTTCAGATTTTGATAAATTACTTATTGAAGCAAATAGATTAAATAACAAAACGTAAAAAATATTATTATGGTGAAATTAATGTAGAAATTGTTGTATTGTAGGAGATAATAAAATGAATAGTAAAGAAATATTAAAAAAAATAAAAATACTTTCTAATGAAGAAAAAATAAAAATCAATTATGAGAATTTAAAGGAAATAATGGAATATATGACACCAGATGAAATAATTGAATTAAGCAATATAATTGGATATCCTGTTTTTACTCGATTATGTATGGGAGTATTACAGCATAAATTTGTCCTCCTACAAGATGGTGCTGCAGCAATAATAATTAATAATGAAGGAAAAATATTACTTCAGAGTAGAGCAGATAGAGATTTATGGGGATTGCCTGGAGGATGCCAAGAATTAGGTGAAAGTTTTAAGGATACTATAATCAGAGAAATCAAAGAAGAAACTAATTTAGATGTAGAAGAAAAAGATTTAGAATTAATAGATATAGTATCAGGAAAAACTAGAAGGAATAGTTATCCGAATGGTGATGTTGTAATAAATAATACAGTCCTATATTGTATAAGAAATTATGCTGGAGAATTAAGATGTAACGAAGAATCTAAAGAAATGAAATTTTTTGACTTGAATAATTTACCTAAAAATCAAAATGATTCAGATTTAATAGAAATTTATAAGAAGTATAAGAGAAAATAAAGAGAAAATTTTTGAAGATAACTTACAATTTTCTATTACTATTTTAACAGTTTAAATTGATATTATATGTGAGCTAAAAATCTCCAAATTTTCGAGTAAAATAAACTAAAAAAATGGACATTTTTTATGATTAGAAAAACCAGTAATACTAATACTTTAAAATAAAATGAATGACATATTTTACTAACAAGGGTAGGTGTGTGATAGTGAAAACTATCGCATAGCTACCCTTGAACTATATATGAACATATTTGAAAATTTTTTAAATTAATTTTAATTTAAGGGAGAATTTTTATAAAAAAACGGATGTATATATAGTATAGGGAGAGTGAGTTGATATGAATGAAACTTTTAAAATTAATATGTACTTCGACGAAAAAGGTGAAGAATTAGAAGAATTAATAAAACATTTAATAATTAATATTTTAAAGAAAAACATTTTTGAGCATTAAAATTTTGTCTTAAATAAGATATAATTAAACTTAAATTCAAATTGTTTTATCAAGCATAGAAGGGAGGAAAAATGCTTGAACAAATAGAAAAAACAATATACAAAGTAGCAATTTATATAAGGCTATCAAAAGAAGACGTAGACAGAGGATATGACGAAAGTGAAAGTATAAAAAATCAAAGGACGTTACTAACAGAATATGTACAAAAATTAGGATGGAAGTACCAGTTAATAGATACATATGTTGACCAAGGATTTACAGGTACAAATTTTAATAGACCAGATTTTCAAAGAATAATAAAAGATATTGAACTAGGTAAAATAAACATGGTTGTAACAAAAGACTTATCTCGTTTAGGTCGTGATTATATAGAAACGGGAGAATATATAGAAAAATGGTTCCCAGAAAATAATGTAAGATATGTTTCTGTAACAGATGGAATAGACACTTTTGAAACATCAAATGGTAATAATGACATAGCACCTTTTAAATCAATACTAAATGATATGTATTCTAAAGACTTGTCTAAAAAAATTAGAACAGCTATGCATACTATGCAAAAACAGGGAAAATGGGTAGGTGGAAAAACACCACTTGGATACATAAAAGACTCAAATGACAAAAATAAACTAATAATATATGAGCCAGAGGCTAAAATTGTAAGAAAAATTTTTAATATGGCATTTGCAGGAAATCAAGCTGGGGTAATAAGAGATTACTTAAATAGCAACAACATTCCAACAGCTAATAACTCAAGATATAATAAAGATACATTCTGGGAAAATAAAACAGTTAAAAATATATTAAAAAACAAGGCTTATATAGGCACAACTGTGCAAAATAAAAGAAGTAGAATAAACTACAAAAATAGGAAAATTAAAGCTAATCCAGAACAAAAATGGGTTGTTGTAGAAAATACACATGAGCCAATAATAGAAAAAAATGTATTTGACTCAGTACAAAAAATGGTAATAGTTCAAAACTACAATAGAAATGAAAAGAAAAACATGTTTT
>CAJKVD010000091.1 GCA_905203195.1 uncultured Clostridium sp.
AATTTAGTGCTAATAAATAAAATTTTTTAAGACATTTTCAAAAATGATTGACAATGTTTTCTGAATATTCATTTTTTATATTATTAAAATAATTTCTATTTGAAGTATATCATAAAATAAGCAAAAATACTAGCATTTTACATAAAAGTGTGATAAAATAATAAGCAATTGATAGTAAATGCTAGTTTTAAATTTTTATACTCCTGTTTTAAAGGTTAATATATAGACAGCTAATACAAAATAAGTATTTTAAGGAGGAAGCTTTATGGAAGAAAAACTAAAAAATTCAATGAGATTTTATATGTTAGCCACACAGCTTAAATATAAGATAAGAAGTGGCTGGGATAAATCACATTGGAATGTGAGTAAAGATCGGGTAGAAAGCATTGCGGAACATGTTTATGGGACTTGTATTTTAGCTTTAAGTATTGATTCTGAATTTAAAACAAATTTAGACATCAATAAAGTTATAAAAATGCTGGTTCTTCATGAATTGGGAGAAGTTATTATTGGTGATATTACACCATTTGACAACATAACTCCTGAAGAAAAAATGAAAAAAGAACATGAAGCAATGAGAGAAGTTATTGGCGACTTGGTTAATCAGGAGGAGTTTCTTTCATTACTATTTGAATTTGATGAAAAGAAGACCAAAGAAGCAATTTTTGCTCATCATTGTGATAAATTGGAAGCAGATATACAAGCTAAAGTTTATCAAGATATGGGATGTCAGCATCCGTTAGATGAGCAAGAAAACAATGTGGTTTTCAAGAGCAATAAAGTTCAACAGATGGTAAAAGATGGAGCTCAAACTGCATTTGATATCTGGTATGAATGGGATAAATCATTGTACTATGATGACGAAGATTTTGCCAGACTTCTTGATTATGTGAGAACAATCAATACTCAAGAACTTTTAAAGTAACTCGTAAACTAATTAGTTAAGGAGGTAACAGAATGAGTTTTTTTGAAAAGAAGTACAAGGTTACAGGTTGGCATGGTGATACACAATCACTTACTGTCAAAAAACTCTATGAGCGGGTGTTAGAGGACAGCAAATCCGATTATAATTGGATTGCTTCAGCTACAGAACTCGTTAGAGTATGCAATGATCCGTGCTTTCCAGAAATGTATGCTGTAGGCATCAAAATGATTATCTTAAATTGTTTTGCAAATCTGGAATTACAGAAGGAATATCCTTCAAGAGGAGAAGTAACGGATAAGGCAGCAGTTTACTCATATTATCATTCTTTGCCAAGCACAGATGAAACTGTGAAGAAGGTTAAAGACAAGTATTTGACAGCAGTGATAACTGGAATTACTAGGTATACTCAGTGTGAGGTTCGTTTACCAATTCATATAGGAGCAACCTATAGGCAAAAGGTAGAAGAATGGAAAAAAGCAAAGTTTGATGAGTATGTTTCTGCTGTTGAGATTGACTTTGATCAGTTGAGGGAAGACTTGTATGCTGATTTTGACAGGATGGTTAAAACAGCAGAAGAAGAAGGAGCTTTTGAAAAGGATGACGAAGAATATCGTGAAGAAATGAGAAAGTTCTGGGCTTCAATTGATTTAAAAGACCTTTAAGCAACTTTTTAATAATCAACTCAAAAGGAGCATTTGGAATTTTCCAGATGCTCCTTTACAATTCATATTCGTATTCGCTTTCTCTTTCTTCCTTTTTTAATTGTTTTTCTGGGTCAATAAAAGTATGAGTTTCTTCTTCAAATTTCTTAACTAATTCTTTAGATTCGCCAATACCAAATTTATGACAAATCCAAACTATAAATTTATCTACCGTTTCATAAAACTTATTAATAATTTTTTGTAAACGATTATTTTCTTTTTCTAATTTACGATATTTGCCTTTATATTCATATTCTAAATTGTAAGATTTTTTTTCAAATTCTTCCTCTAATTCTTTTTTTCTGTTATTAAAGTCAAAATTAAGATTATTGCTTTCTACTTTGTATTTATGTTCCAAACTTTTAACAGTATTGTGTAATTTTTCATTGTCAGCAAGTATTTTATCTATTTCTTTTTGATATTTTTCTGCCTCATCAACAACTTTAGATTGTTTTGATAATTCTTTATGCAATGATAAATTATTTTTATATAATTCTTTAATTAAATCATCTTTAGGTTTTATGATTTCTTTTAGTATTTTTTCATCTCTTTTTATTGAAAACTTACTAATTTCATTTATATTTGGAACTTCTGGTATTTCTAGTTTAATATCTTTTAAAATTTTCTTGGTATTTTCGTAATTTGTAATTTTCTTATATTTTTCAACTGTATAATGTTTTCTGTCAGTATCTTCAACGAACATTCCTCTTTCTAAATCAAAGCCTTTTGATTTTAGATGATTAAAGTAGGCATCTTGTAATTTTCTGTAACTACCTCGACCTTTCCAAAAATCTCTTGCACAAATTTTATCAATATCGTTACCTTCTTTATCTTTTGTGTGAACAACAGGAACAAACATTAAGTGCATGTGTGGTACTCCTTCATCTAAATGTACTACTGCTGATATTATATTCTTTTCTCCTAGATTTTTATAATCACAAATAAATTTATAGCATTCATCAAAATATCTTTTTGTTTCTTTCTCTCCAATTCTATCAAAGAATGCCTGATCAGAAGTAAATACCATTTGGCACATTATTATACTATTGCTACGAAGATGACATTGCACATTATTTTCTTTCAGATATTTATCAAATTCTTTTGTGTATGTTAGTTCATTTTTCTTAATGTAATAATTTAAATATGTTTTTGTTGGATCAATATCCTTATTAGTATGATTTTTTGCTTTTCTATCATTGTGAGTTCCTTTTCCATTTATTTCTGCTCGTGTTAATTTTTCATTTCTGACGATAGCGTAACTCATATCTCCATGCACCTCCTTCTCCGCTAGAGATATTGTTTCAATGTCTAACACACTAGACAAACAAAGTTTGTCTGTGTGGCAGGGTTAGGCAACCCCACACCCCAAAACCTAAAATTGCTTAATTGCATTTTAGGTTTTTCATAAAAATTTGCTTATTGCAATTTTTATGAATGTGAGCAAAAAAATAAATTTTTTACTCACAACCAAAAAGCACTTATGCTTTTTGGCATTCACTTTAGCAACTACTAAGCAGAAACTAGAGGGAGAGAGCTAAAGTGAATTAGGTGTAATAATCCCATTGTTACAAATAGAATTATTACACCTATATAAGTAGAAACCGTCGGTCGTTCGCCTCGTTTCATAGGTAGTCTAGTAAGTAGCTTTGCTACTATAATTGCTGATACTACTAAAGTATCTTTGTTCATACTTGTCCAAACTTTTTACAATTATAAATCCACACCAAGATATGCCACCGAATACTCTTTTATTATTGTGAGTCTGTGTTCCAAAATCTCACTCACGCACTTTGTATAATTAGACTGCTTATACAAATACGAATGAACTTTATAGCATCGGCTCATCACACCAAACACTTTTTAAGAGGTGTTGCATTTCTCTTTTGCACAATAAAAAGGCTATATGTAGATTTACTACATATAACCTTCTATGTTATTATTAAATTAAACATTTCCATAAATAAATCTTGTTGAATTAGAGATTTGTAAAACATTCCAAAGATTTATAGTTGGTAAAGATTCATTTCCAATTATAAAGCACTTGTCAGCTTCTAATTGTATTCCACCTAATAAATATGAATTAGGTAAAATTACTAAATAATATTCTGGTGTTAAAGGGAAGCCAATCAAAACATTATGTCTTGCAATACCATTTCTCAAATTTTTGGTTCTATAATTATATCTGACAATAGGATTATCGCTAGTTAGGAATTTAATAGATGATTTGTTATGAAATAAAATCCATGTTTTTGATAATATTTCATTGCAAAATTTATATATTCTTGTTTCATCTGTCATGATGCCTAAAACAATATCTTTATAATAAGCATCATCGGTATATTTCTGTATTATATCAGAGTATTTTTTTAATTCCTCAGACGTACTTAATTGGTTATCTAGATTTTCTAATGTTTCAGTATAACTATCTTTCATTAGATATATCATATCAGGAACTCTAGAAATTTGTGTTATAATTATTTTAGCAATATTTTTTTTTAGAATTGGCGATGCTAAAGGTCGTTCTGTTATTTTAAGATTAGCTCTAGCAATTATTTCTTTTATAATTTTGGAATAAGTATCATCTACAAATTCTTTGTAAAATGTTTCATAACTTTTTTCTCCTAATTTATCTTTGGCATTATAAATATTTTTTTCAAATCCTATACTATTTTTCGTTGCTTTATGAACTTCATTTGTTTTTTTGTCATAAAAAAGTATAGTACCATTTTTACTTTCAAATAGTTGTAAATAGCTTTTAGGAAGAAAATGATTCTTTATTGTTTCTATATTTCTACTTGGAATATACTTTGTACCTTTCATTGATATCACCTAATATGTTATATCATAAAACATATAAATAGTAAATTATTGAGTTATATAGATATTTAAAATATCAATAATAAGTTAGACTGCTATTCTATCAAAAGTTCTAACACTAAATTCAAAATTTTAAAAAAAGATTTTTGTTCCTCTTGCATATATTTAACAATGAGTATTCTATAATAACCTTGCATTTAAGCTAATTTGAAAGGTAATAAATAACAATAATTGGTGCTTAAAAATAGTAAGTAACAGATGGCGTAAAATTCTTAAAATCCTGCGGTTGAATAAACCGTGCCGGTTCGATTCCGGCCATCTGCACC
>CAJKVD010000092.1 GCA_905203195.1 uncultured Clostridium sp.
TATAACAGAAATAACCAAACAACCAGAAATATCAAAAACACAAACATCAATATTTGAAATATTTTTAATATTAGCATCTATATTGTTAGCAATATTTTTAATACTATTTATTAGCTTTACTATTATTAATGTAAAAAGCAAAAAAATAATATCCGGTGTATATATAAAAAATTATGAAATATCAAACTTAACACAAGAAGAAGCAAGTAAAAAATTAAATGATATAATCTTAAGTCAAATACCTGAAGAAATAAAATTAAAACATAATGATTTCGAAACATCAATTTCAACTAAAGAACTCAATATACAATTTGATACAACAACAGCTATAAATTCTGCATATAAAATAGGTAGAACCGAAAATCTATTAAAAAATAATATAACAATATTAAAAACAAAGATAAATAAAACCCATATTCCAATTACATTAACATTAGATACAGATACTTTAAAAAAGCAATTACAAGACATTTCCGGAAAACTACCAGATACTGTAAAAGAAAGTAGTTACTACATAGAAGGCTCAAATCTTATTCTAACCAAAGGAAATTCAGGCGCTGTAGTTGATGTTGATGCAACCACAAAAAATATCATAGAACAAATTGAAAATTTTAATATAAAAAATAATAATATAGAAATATCAACTACCCAAAAATCACCATCCGCTTTAGATATTGATAATATTCACTCCGAACTATATTCAGAGCCTAAAGATGCCTACTTTACTCAAAATCCATATTGCATATATCCAAGCGAAAATGGCGTTGATTTTGCAATTAGTATTGACGAAGCAAAAAATCTACTAAAAGAAGACAAAGAAGAATGTTCTATTCCTCTAAAAGTTCTTTATCCCAATATAACAACAAGTATGCTAGGAAACGAAGCCTTTCCAGATTTATTATCACAATATTCAACAAGTTATTCTACAAGAGATCAAAAAAGAACAACAAATTTAAAATTAGCTGCTAACAAAATAAATGGAACCGTATTAATGCCAGGTGAAACATTCTCATATAATAAGGTTGTTGGTGCACGTACAATTTCGGCAGGATATCAAGAAGCACCTATATATGTTAGTGGAAAAGTAGTTGATGGTGTTGGCGGAGGAATATGTCAAATAACTACCACACTATACAATGCAGTAGTCTATGCAAATTTAGACATTGTAGAAAGAAGTAACCATCAATTTGTACCATCATATGCACCAGCAAGTCGTGATGCCACAGTCGTATATGGCTCAATTGATTTTAAATTTAAAAATAACCGCAATTACCCAATTAAAATTATGTGTACAGTCTCAAACGGTATTGCAAATTTTCAAATCTATGGATTAAGAAGTAATAATGATTATGAAGTAGTAATTTCAAACAGAGTAACTGGAACAACATCAAATGCAATATATTCAGAAGCATACAAAATATTAAAACAAAATGGACAAGTAATAAGCTCAACTCTATTATCACAAGACGTATATAAGCGTCATTAAAAAAGTGGACATTAAGTCCACTTTTTTAATCTATTACATTGTCAAAACACCATTAGGTGTATTTTTTATAACTAAAATATCTTCTTCCTTTCCATTTTCTGCATTTATATACACCAAAAATTCCTTATCATCAACTTTTCCTTTAAATTCATAACATAATATTTCTGTTTTCCACTCAGTTGGTATACATGCAAAACCTTCGCTCTCTATATTAAGCTGTTTATTTAAAGTTTTTTTAGCATCATCTTTAGAAATTACCTTTTTTTCAATATTTCTTTGTGTATGATTATTTAAATAACCTGTTGTTTCTATTCCTAAAATTTCCCCATTATCCAAAGCAACTTTTACCTTTATTAAATCCGGATACATAATAACTCCATTTTGATTATAAGCATAATTAATTGTCATTATTCCATCTTGTTTTAAATAATACGTTTCTTGCATATTTTCAAAACCATGATTATTCAAAAATTCTTTTCCCTTATTATTTGCTTCCTCTTGAGACAATATTTCCAAATTAACCTCTCTATCATAATTCATATAAATTATATGTCCACCTTTTTTGGAAATAGAAACATTAATATTTTTATCATCATTTGTTTTTATAGAAAACGTATATGCCGGAATCGTTGCATTCTCTGAAAGCCCCAAACTTGAAATATCTTTAATTTTCTCGTTGCCAAGTAAACTAACAACAACTCCCTTAGCACTTTCTTCATCAATATCCTCACCTGTTAATCCTTTTTTCTCTTCATTTGTTAAATGTTCAGAAAAAGCTCCATCATAAATTAAACCTGAATATTCATGAAAATTTTCTTCCAAACTACTAAAACCATCTTTACTTTCCGTACTAACTTGTTGAGCAAAAGCCACATTTCCTTTTTTAGTTAATTCTCCCCATTTTATTCTTCCCAAATTAATATCTTCAGATAATTGATTCAATATATTTTCCAATTCAACACTATAATTATGCAAATCCTTTAAATTATTCAAGTCTTCTTCATTCAAACTTTCATCATAAATGTTTTTTCTTGACAAAGAATAACTATAATCACTTACTTGATTTAAAAACTTTTGTGTTTTTTCAAGTTCTTGACTCTCAATTGGTAAACGTGCCAAATATGTCTGTGCCATATTTGCTTCTCTCCATAAGTTTGTTAAAGTTTCTGCACCATGTTGCGGCGTTGTAGAAATTAAAGATTTAGCCAAATACGTTTCTACGTTTTCCACATAATCAACTAATTCATAAAAAGCCATGTTATACGTATTTTCAGATGTTTGCCTAGCCTGAACTTGTTTTTGATATAACAAAACACCTAATATCACAATTATAATTAAAAATACTCCTATTACACTAAGCATATGTCCTTTTTTTAATCTATTTATCCAATCTTTAACTTTATTCATATTAATCACTCCTATCATCATTTACAAAATCTATGTTTTCCTATAGTTTTGACCAAAGGTCTGGACCAAATCCATTTATTTGTTGCTGTTGCCGGATTAAAATAATAAATACAACCACCCGTAGGATCCCAACCATTCATAGCATCCCTAGCTGCCTTATAAACCGTAGAATTTTCAGCAATCGGTTGATTTATTTGACCATCTGATACAGCTGTAAAGGCACCAGATTGATAAATAACACCTGCTATAGTATTAGGAAATTGTGAATTTTTAACACGATTTAAAATAACAGCACCAACCGCAACTTGCCCCTCATATGGTTCTCCTCGTGCTTCACCATTAATAGCCCTTGCCATTAACTGAACATCTGAAGTAGAACTTGCACCTTTTGCATATGATACACTAGAATATTTTTCAATATTTTCACTAAATATATTTTCAACAAACAGAGCACAAATTGTGAATAACATTATAAAAATCAGACAAAAAAATATTTTAATTACCTTTTTCAAAAAATCACCTCTTTCTATATTTTGTATATTTTTCAAAAAAATATACAAATTTATTTTAATTATTAAATTTTTATTAAATAGTTGTATTTAACTTATTATTTTGATAAAATGTATTCACAAAGTTCATAGGAATCTTCTAAAAGCCTAAATAAAAAAGCAAGGAAAAACAAAGAAAAAAATGAAAATAATAATATTTTATGCCTCATATGGTGGAGGACACTTAAACGCTGCAAAATCAATCGAAAATTATTTACAAACAAATTATCCAAATTTTGAAATTGAACTAATTGATTGTATGAAATATGTAAATATTGGAATTGAGAAAATAACAACAACAGCATATAAAGAAATAACAAAAAAAATGCCATGGGCTTGGGGAAAACTATATGCCGATTCACAAAAAGGAATTCTAGCACATATATCTAGCAGAACAAACAAACTATTTGCAATAAAACTATTAAAGCTACTACGAGAAAAAAAACCAGATATAATAATTTCAACACATTTTTTTGGAAGTCAAATGTGCAGCTATTTAAAAAGAAAAGGAAAAATAACATCAAAATTAGCAACAATATTAACAGATTTTGCACCACATGGTCAATGGTTAATTGGAAGTGACAATATTGATTATTATTTTGTAGGAATGAAAAATTATTTAATATCTCAAAACATTTCAGAAGAAAAAGTATTTGTTACAGGCATTCCGATTTCAAATAGATTTTTATTAAATTTCAACAAACAAGAAATTTTAGACAATTTTAATTTACCAAAAAACAAAAAAAATATTCTGTTTTTTGGCGGAGGAGAATTCGGATTAGGAAAAACTAGAACGGTAGAAATATTTGAATCACTAATAAAAAACTCCACTAATTATTCTATAATTGCTGTTGCTGGAAAAAATGAAAAAATGAAGCAACAATTTCAAAATATTGTTGAAAAATATCAAAAGCAAGAAAACATACGCGTGCTTGGGTTCACAAATCAAGTACCAGAATTAATGCACATTTCTGAATTTGTAGTTACCAAGCCAGGCGGCCTTACAACTTCTGAAAGTCTAGCTTGCAATTTACCAATGGTCATAATAAATCCTCTACCTGGTCAAGAAGAAGAAAACGCCAAACTTCTTGTAAAAAATGGCATAGCTATCTGGATAAAAAAAGATGATAATCCTAAAGAAATATTTGAAAAGTTTTTAGCACATCCAGAAAATTTAATAATCATGAAAAAAAACACTAATATTCTAGCCAAACCATTTTCTACTAAAAATATTTGTAAAATTATTTTAGGAGAAAACATAGAACAAAAGCGGACATTAAT
>CAJKVD010000093.1 GCA_905203195.1 uncultured Clostridium sp.
CTTCTTCTTTTGTTAATCCTACAACATTTGGTAAATCCACTTCTTTTGGGTTAGTTATATTTAAAACAACCATAGTTCCAGCAAACGCTATAAAGAATAACAATATCAATCCCAATATTGCACTTAATTTTTTATGCTCTTTTATCCATTTTATAAACTTATTTTCATCCTTTTTATTTTGGTTAGTTTCTTTTCCTCGCATATTCTCATAATCATCAAGTGATATTTTTTGTGTCCTTGCTGTTGCATCATAATTATCTTCAACAAAATCTCCATTTGGATTTTTTAATGCTTCTTTTAAATCTTGTAGCAATTCCATACTTGTTTGATATCTTTCCATAGGATCTTTTTTTAATGCTTTTAAAATTATTTTGTTCACCGCTTCAGGAATATTGGGATTTAATTCTATCGGTGGTACAGGTTCTTCCTGCATATGTTTTAAAGCCACAGAAACAGGTGTATCTGCATCAAATGGTACTCTTCCTGTTAACATTTCATACATTACCACACCTAAAGAATATATATCAGATTTTGCATCTGTAAATCCACCTCTTGCATGCTCAGGTGAAAAATAATGTACTGAGCCTATTGTGGTTCCAAACGCTGTTATTGTAGAATTTGAAACAGCTTTTGCAATTCCAAAATCTGTAACTTTTGCTACACCATCTTCTGTAATTATTATATTATGTGGTTTTATATCTCTATGTATAATATTATTTTTATGTGCCATATCTAGTGCTGCAGCAATTTGCATTGCTACATTTACTGACCATTTCCATGGCAATGGTCCATTTTCCTCTACTATTATCTCTTTTAAAGTTTTACCTTGAATTAGCTCCATAACTATATAATAAATTCCATTATCTACCCCGACATCATAAATTGATACTATATTTGGATGTGTAAGTCTTGCAGCTGATTGTGCTTCTGTTTCAAACCTTCTTATAAATTCATTATCTGTTGTAAATTCATCTCTTAAAACTTTAACTGCTACATTTCGGTTTAACACTACATCTTTTGCTTTATACACTATAGCCATTCCGACCATTACCTACTTTTTGTAAAATTTCATATCTGTTGCCTAATAGTTTTCCTTCTAACATCATATTAATTTTCATTCCTTTCGTTTTTTCATGGATATAAAACTATTTATATATTTTTAATAATTACTACAGTTATATTGTCAAATCCACCATTCTCATTTGCTTTATTTACAAGTTCAATAGTTGCTTGTTCTATATCTTTACTAGCCATTTTATAAATATCATCTTGTGCTACCATATTACTTAATCCATCTGAACACATAACTAAAATATCATCTTTTAAAAATCCTTTTACCATTACATCTGGTTCTATAAAAGCATTACATCCTAAAACCTTTAATAATATGTTTTTCTGAGGATGTTTTTCTGCTTGTTCTTGTGTAATTGTTCCATCTTTAACTAGTTTTTGTACATAACTGTGGTCTTGTGTTAACTTCCTAATAAATGCTTTTCTTATTCTATATATTCTACTATCTCCAATATGTCCAATAAATACTTTATTATTATATATTAATGCAATTTCTAAAGTAGTACCCATTCCTTCAAGTTCTGCATTCTTTTGTGCTTCTTCATATACACACATGTTTGCATATTCCATGCTGCTTGCAACCAATTGTATTATACTATCTTTATCTTTTTCTATATCTTTAAAATTATTTAATATATATTTTTTAGCTTTTTGAACAGCAAGCTTACTTGCTATTTCACCTCCACTTGCTCCTCCCATACCGTCTGCTAAAATATATAATTGTACTTCATCTAAAGAATTTGAGATCTCATAGTAATCTTCGTTTTTTTCTCTTATTTTTCCGACATCTGATTTTGCATATGCTTTTATCATTTTTTCACCTCGTATTTCTTTCTTCTTTATATCACAAATATAAGTTTTTTGCAATTATTTTTATAAAATTTATGAATAAAAACAAATATTAATAACATATAAAAATACACTATATAGCCCTATTTAAACTACATAGCGTAAAACATAAATTATGGATCAAATTTGCCAAATAAATTCTCAAATAATATTTTTAACAACAATATATTTCCTCTTATTTTTCCTACCTTCTATTTGCCCATTTTTTGACTATACCATATTCTAATAAAAATAACATTATATAATTTATAAATACTTAAAAATCTTTAAAAATTTTTTCTTGCATTTTAAAAAAAAATATTATACAATAAATAAAAATTAAACAAAGGAGGAGTTTTTATGTCTACACCACATAACGAAGCTAAAATCGGTGAAATTGCAAAAACAGTAATAATGCCAGGTGACCCACTACGTGCAAAATATATTGCTGAAAACTTTTTAGAAAATGCAAAATTAATAAATCAAGTTAGAGGAATACTAACATACACTGGTTTTTATAAAAATACTAAATTAACTGTAATGGCATCTGGAATGGGAATGCCTAGTATGGGAATTTATTCTTATGAACTATTTAAAATTTATGAAGTAGAAAACATTATTCGTATTGGCTCTTGTGGAGCTTATCTACCAGAGTTAAAATTATTTGACATTATCCTAGCCAAAAATGTATTTTCTGAAAGTAATTTTGCTTTAACATTAAATAATGATATATGCCACCAAGTTCCAGCAAGTGATTCTTTAAATACTATTATCTCAAATACAGCAAAAGAAAAAAATATAAAATTATTTGAAGGAAACACAATATGTACAGACTGTTTTGATGTATACATGTCTGACGTTTCTAAATTTTTAGAAAGAATACCAAAAAACTTTAACCCATATGGTGCCGAAATGGAAGCATTTTCACTATTTTATATAGCAAAAATGCTTAATAAAAATGCTGCTTGTCTTATGAGTGTTGTCGATTCTAAATTTATTACAGATATTGCTACTCCAGAAGAAAGACAAACAGGATTAAATACAATGATTAAATTAGCATTAGATAGCTGTCTAAATCTAAATAACTAACATAAATATTAAAAGGAGTGTAAATTATGAAAAAAAGTAAAAAAATTATTCCTATAATAATCATAATACTTATAATATTATGCATAGCAGGATTTATAGTATATAAATACATAGAAAAAAATAACGAAGAAAATATATTAGCTCAAGAAGCTACAAACTTAAGTTCATTAGATATATCAAAAGATACTATTGATATGAATATTAAAACAACCGGAAAATATGCTATTATAGAATCTGCAATGAAAAATTGCTTAAAAGATTATCAAGATGCTTACAAAAATTTTAATAATTTTACTGACAACTCTAATATAGAGGATTTCTTAAATGTTAAATCTTATGAATCAGATGCTCCAGAATTTACAAACACAAAAAAATCTCTATCAGATTTTAAAACACAATTGAATGAAAAAATTGACAATCTAATAACAAAATCTAATAAAGATTCAATTATAGAATACATCAAAAAAGAAAATTTAGGTAATTACTACAATAATCTATACGAAAAGTTAATGTTTGATGAAGATACAATCAAAAGTTTGGAATCAGAAAAAAATGAAATTCAAAATATTAAAACTGTATTAAATGATATGATTGATTGTATGCAAAATATATTCACATATCTTTCTGAACACAAGAATAAATGGACAATACAAAATCAAATGTTCTACTTTGAAGATGATGAATCATTAATAGAATATAACAAATTACTTACACAACTTCAAGAAAAAATAGATTCTGCTGAAAATATATTATCAAACGAAAATACTGAAGAAGAAAATTCAAATTCTACCAACAAACAGCAATAAGACTAAAAGACTCTGGCTTAGCCAGAGTCTTTTTTAATCTTCCCATTCTAATTCCCAATCAGAAATATAAACTGTATCTCCATCACAAATTCCCAAACTTCTAAGTTTAGCATCAATCCCCATATTTCTTAAACATTTATGGAAATAGTACATAGATTCATTATCTTCAATATTTATTCTACCCATTAATCTATCAACAGCTCTACCAGTAACATAAAATACATTACCCTCTCTTCTAGCCTCCCATTGTTGTTCTTTTTCTGGAAGAGTATAAACCATTTTTTCTTCAACATCCACTAATTCTTCCTTAGGTAAAGTTTTTAAAACATTTGCAACATGATCTATTAATTCTTGAACTCCTTCACCTGTAGCTGATGATATTTGGTAAAATTCCAATTTTTCTTTTTCTGCTAATTCTTTTAATTCTTGATAACACTCTTCATTTTTTACATCAATTTTAGTAGCAACAATTATTTGCTTTCTTGTAGCTAATTTTTCACTATATTTTTTCAATTCAGAATTTATAGTTTTAAAATCCTCTACAGGATTTCTTCCTTCTTGACCAGAAACATCAATAAAATGTAATAGCAATCTTGTTCTTTCAACATGTCTTAAAAATTGAATACCAAGTCCAACTCCTTCACTAGCACCTTCTATAATACCTGGAATATCTGCAATTACAAATCCATCTCCACCTTTTGTTTTTACAACTCCCAAATTAGGTTCCAATGTTGTAAAATGATAATTTGCAATTTTAGGTCTTGCATCTGTAACTTTTGATAAAAAAGTTGATTTACCTACATTTGGAAAACCTAGTAATCCAACATCTGCCAATAACTTTAATTCTAATATAACTTCTTCCTCTTCTCCATTATCTCCATCTTCA
>CAJKVD010000094.1 GCA_905203195.1 uncultured Clostridium sp.
CTTACAAAAGCTATAGTATTTTTTTGCCATACAGAATATCCATCAGAAGAATCAATACATAGTATATCTACTCCTGCATCCACTAATGCTGGTATTCTTTCTGCATAGTCTCTTGTCCCTACACCTGCACCAATTATATATCTTTTACTTTCGTCCAATAATGAATTTGGATTTGTTTTTCTATCTTCATAATCTTTACGGAATACTAAATATTTTAAGTTGCCTTCATCATCTAATATTGGTAAACATGCTATTTTACGTTCCCATATAATATCATTTGCTTCTGATAATGTTACACCTTCATGTGCCCAGATTGCTTTTTCTTTTGAAGTCATAAATGTGTCTATTGGTGCATCCATATCATCTCTTGATATTCTATAATCCTTATCTGTTACTAATCCTATAAATTTTCCATGTGCTGTTCCATCTTCTGTTATCATAACAGTTGAATGTCCAGTTTCTTCTATTAACTCTAATACTTCTTTTAATGGTGTTCCTGATTTTACATTTGAATCACTTGTTATAAAACCTGCTTTATGTTTTTTTACTTGTCTAACCATCTCTGCTTGTGATTCTATTGATTGTGAACCATATATAAATGCAACTCCACCTTCTCTTGCTAAAGCAATTCCCATGTCTACTCCTGATACTGATTGCATTATTGCAGATACCATTGGTACATTTGCACTGTACTTTGGTTCTTCTCCTGCTTTATATTTTACTAATGGTGTTTTTAATGATACATTTGTTGGTATACATCTTTCATCTGTTAAATTTGGTAATAATAAAAATTCGTTAAATGTTCTTGATATGTTTTCTAAAATCTTGGCCATTTTTTCTACACTCCTTTAAATATTATTATATTAAGTTGGAAAAGAATTAAATTTTGACAAGGCAAACGAGTTTAAAATTTATAAGGCGCACGATGGTGCGTTGATTAAATTTTAAATGAAGTTTAACGTAGTCAAAATTGTAATTATTTTTCAATTAGTCTGACTGTTTCCTTAGCAATCATAAGCTCCTCATTAGTAGGAATAACATAAACTTTAATCTTTGAATCAGGAGTAGAAATAACCTTTTCTTCACCTCTCATATTATTAGCATCCAAATCAATATTAACTCCCATAAACTCTAATTTTTTGCAAACGCCCTTACGAATATTAATTTGATTTTCACCAATTCCGCCTGTGAATACAATATAATCTACTCCACTTAATTCTACTGCATATTTAGCAATATAACTAGCTATTGCATAATTAAATTCATCAATTGCAATTTTAGCCATTTCATTATTAGTATTTGAAGCTTCTTCTATTTCTCTAAAGTCAGGCGCTAAACCAGAAATAGCTGATAATCCAGAATTTTTATTTAATATTTTTTCCATTTCTTCTGGTGTTAAGCATTCTTTTTTCATCAAAAATGTTATTACTGATGGATCTAAATCCCCACTTCTTGTTACCATTGGTATTCCACCTAATGGGGTTAATCCCATACTTGTATCTATTGATTTTCCACCATTTATTGCGCATATACTAGAACCTTGACCCAAATGACATGTAATTACTTTCATATCTTTTATATCTTTATTTTCTATTTCTGCTAATCTTTGTGATACATACATATGTGAAGTTCCATGGAATCCATATTTTCTTACACCATATTTTTTATAATATTCATATGGTATCGGATAAATATATCTTTCTTTAGAAATAGTTTGGTGAAATGCTGTATCAAAAACTCCTACCATTGGTTTATTAGGCATTACTTTTTTACATGCTTCTATTCCTAAAATACATGCTGGATTATGTAATGGTGCTAAATCTGTATATTCTTTTAAAACTTCTACAACACTATCATCTATTTTTACAGACTCTGCTATTTTCTCTCCTCCATGTACTAATCTATGTCCTATTGCTGTTATTTCATCCAATGAATCTATTACTTTATACTCTGGATTTACAAGTTGTTCTAAAGTAAATTCTATTGCTTCTGTATGATTATACGCTGGGTTTTCTATTTTGATTTTTTTACCAATACTTTCTACTTTATGCGTCAAAAAAGCCTCTTTTTCTCCTATTCTTTCATATTTTCCAGAAGCCATTACTTCATCTGTTTCCATATTTATTAATTGATATTTTAATGATGAACTTCCACAGTTCAATACAAGTACTTTCATTTATTTTTTCTTCCTTTCCAAATTTTAAATAAAGTTTAACACAATCAAAATTTTAATTATTTTTCAATAACCTTTTTAGTTTCTCTAGCAATCATAAGTTCCTCATTAGTTGGTATAACAAATACTTTAACTCTAGAGTTAGGACTGGAAATTTCGGCCTCTTCACCTTTAATTTTTTGATTAAGACCTTCATCAAGTTCTACTCCAAAGAATCCTAAATGATTACATATGGCCTGTCTTGAATCTTGACCCTTTTCTCCAACTCCAGCAGTAAATGTTAAAACATCAATACCATTCATAGCAACAACACATCTTGCAATATAGCAAGCTATTAAATAATGATAATTATCTAAAGCCAATTGCGCATGGTGTCCTCCCGCTGCAGCATCTGCTTCTATATCTCTAAAATCAACTGATACACCTGAAATTCCATATGCTCCTGATTGTTTATTTAGTATATAACTCATTTCATCTGGACTTAAATTTTCTTTTTTCATGATATATGTTACTACTGATGGGTCTAAATCTCCACTTCTTGTTCCCATTGGAATTCCACCTAAAGGAGTTAATCCCATACTAGTTTCTACTGATTTTCCATTTTGAATTGCACATACGCTTCCACCTTGACCTAAATGGCAACTAACAATTTTCAAATCCTTTATATCTTTTTCCATTAATTCTGCCACTCTATTTGATACAAATTGATGTGATGTTCCATGGAAACCATATTTTCTTATACCATATTTTTTATAATATTCATATGGTATTGGATAGATATATTTTTCTTTTTCTAATGTTTGATGGAACGCTGTATCAAACACTGCTACCATTGGCATTTCTGGAACTATTGATTGACATGCCATTATTCCTAGTATTGCTGCAGGATTGTGTAATGGAGCCAAATCGCTACATTTTTCAATTTCTCTAATTACATCTTCAGTAATTAAAACTGGATCTGAGAATTTTTCTCCACCATGTACAACTCTATGTCCTATTCCTCCAAGTTCTGATAAATCCTTTAAAACTCCATAATGTGGGTTGGTAAGTCTACTAAGTACAAATTCTATTGCTTGTTCATGATTTTTTGCATAATGCTCAAATTTATGTTTTTCTCCATGAACTTTATGTGTTAAAAATGAATTTCCCTGTCCTATTCTTTCAAAATAGCCTTTTGCCAGCATTTCTTCTGTTTCCATATCAATTACTTGATATTTTAATGATGAACTTCCTGAGTTTAGTACTAAAATTTTCATGAGATTTCCTCCTTTTATATATTTTTAGAGATAACTTTTTAGTTCCTCTTTTATTAACAAACCTTAAATTAGTGAATTATCATTTTACACTATTTTGTGCTTGAACTGCTGTTATTGCAATTACACCTGCAACATCTTTACTACTACAGCCTCTTGATAAATCATTTACAGGTCTTGCTATTCCTTGGCACAAAGGACCATATGCTTCAGCCTTTGCTAATCTTTGCACTAATTTATATCCAATATTTCCTCCATTTAAATCTGGAAAAATTAATACATTTGCTTCTCCTTTTAAAGGACTTCCAGGAGCTTTAGAAGCTGCTACTTCTGGTACTATTGCTGCATCTAGTTGTAGTTCCCCATCACATATTAAATCTGGTTCTTTTTCTTTTAATATTCTTGTTGCTTCTATCATTTTTTCTGTTAATTCTGATTTTGCACTTCCATATGTAGAATATGATAACATTGCAACTTTTGGTTCTTTTCCAGTTAATTCTTTAAAACTTTTACTTGACGATATTGCTATTTCTGATAATTCTTCTGCATTTGGATTTGGATTTAATCCACTATCTGCAAATATAAATGTTCCATTTGCTCCATATTCACAGTTTGGTACTACCATAACAAAAAAAGCAGAAACAAGTTTGGTATTTGGTGCTGTTTTTAAAATCTGTAATGCCGGTCTTAAAGTATCTGCTGTTGAGTGGATTGCTCCAGAAACAAGCCCATCTACTTTAGAATTTTCATCTTTGACCATTAACATTCCATAATATACTGGATTTAGCACTAATTCTTTTGCTTTTTCTATTGTCATTCCTTTCGCTTTTCTTAGTTCGTACAAAAGATTTACATATTTTTCATAATTTTCTGCTTTTTCTGGTTCTATTATTTTTGCACCTTCTATGTTTACCTTATTTGTTTTTGCTTTTTTAAATATTTTTTCTTTATTTCCTATTAAAACTATATTAGCATATTTTTCTGTCAACGCAATTTCTGTCGCCTGTAAAATACGCATGTCTTCTGCCTCTGGAAGTACTATAGTTTTAATGTCTTGTTTTGCTCTCTGTTTTATATCTTCAATAAATGCCATTTTAACCTTCACATCCTTACTTCTTTAGATTTTTTATAAGTAAAAACATTATATCATATATGTTTTTTTATTGCTAGGCTTTTTTAAAATTTTTAATTTTTAATATGTAGGTTAGTCAATCATTTGTCACAAATTATTTAAAATAAATACTTTGAGCACC
>CAJKVD010000095.1 GCA_905203195.1 uncultured Clostridium sp.
TAATCCCAGTATGGGGTTATATATTTTTAGGAGGAAAATGTCGATATTGTAAAGAAAAAATAAGACCAAGATATTTTATTCTAGAACTAATGTCAGGAATTATATTTTTAATAGTCGCAATTTTTATGAATTTTAATATAGAAAATTTAACAATAATAAAAATATTGGACTATGCATTTTTTGCGTTATACTTTACATTTGTAGTATTAATGGCAGGAATAGACAAAGAAAGAAGAGAAATAAACAGAAGTGTATTAGCATATGGTATTATCCTTTCTATTTTATATATGATATATCTATATATAATAGAAAAAACTAGTATCTATAGATATATTATATATCTAGTAGCATATACGATAATATTACTAGTCGATAATATAACATTAAAAAAATATGCAAAAAATAAATACATATTTGGAATAACACTAACAGTAATAATAATGGCAATATTAACAGGAGAATATGTGGCATATGAAAGCATAATAATTGTACTAATTGCAATGGCAATAGATACAATTGTAAAAAAAATTAAAAACAGAAAAAAATTAAAAAAAGAAAATTATATGGAAAAAGAACAAATAGGTTATATGTTAGGAATTTCTAATATGGTAATTTTCGTATTTATATTAATATGTAATTATTATATATTATAAACACATTATGCATTAGAAAGGATAAATTATGAAAATTAAAGAAGAAAAAGGAATTACAGGTATAGATATAACATTAGCAGTAATTTTAATTTCTATATTTTTAGCAGTAATTTTAACAATATTCACAACAATACAAAAAAACTCTACAAAATTAAGTAGAGAAACAGAGGCAATGTATTATGCCATAGAAACAATAGAAAATATAAAATCTCAAGAATTTAGCATTTTACCTAAAAAAGGAACAAACAAAATACAGGGAATTACAGAATTAGAAGATGGATATATAAAAGATAATCAAGGAAATAGTACACCATATTATAGAACAATAACTGTACAAGATTACTCTGAATTAGAAGGAAAAGATGGAAAAATATCAGAAATATTAAAAAAAGTAACTGTACAAATTTCTTTTAAAGATCAAAATAAAAATAAAGAAGTAGTTCTTTCTACCGTAAAGGTAAAGGAGGATTAAAATGAAAAAAGAAAATGGAATAACAACATCTTCTGTAATTATATATGTAATTGCAATTACAATTGTTGTAGCTGTTTTTTCTGTAATAACAACTAATTTTTATAATAAAATTCATACAATTAATGAAAAAAACATGTATAGTAAAAAATATACTGAATTTGTAAGTTACTTTGCACAAGATATAGAACAAGAAGATAACAAAGCAATATATGCAGGAACAATAAACAGTGAACAAGGAGAAGCAATACAATATATAAAATTTAAAAATGGAAACATATATAAATTTTCTCTAAACAATAATGCAATATATAGAAACAACACAAAAATTTGTGAAAATATTGACAACTGCACATTCAAAATAGAAAAGTATAATGATATAAAAAACAAAATTACAGTAGAATTTAAATCAGGCAATTTTGACAAAACAGGAGAAAATGCACTTGTATTTTATATATAATAAAAGATTATTTATACAGATGATATTTTTTAGTCACATGGAAAGGAGTGTCTACACAAAAATGGAAATTCGTAGAAAACAACCAATAGGTGTTGAATTAGTAAAAAGAGGAATAGTTAAAGAAGGAGACATAGAAGCAGCATTAGATTATCAAAGAAAAAATCCAAATATGAAATTAGGAGATATTTTATATGAATTAAATGTTTGTGACCCAAATGTTTTAATACAAGCAATTGGAGATATATTAGGCGTTAAAGGAATTTTGCTATTAAATAACATGATAAATGTAAATATAAATGAATATATATCAACAGATATAGCCAAAAAGGACGAAGCAGTTCCATTTGATATATCAAATGGAAAAATAAAAGTATGTTTCCCTAATACAGTAAATAAAGAAAAAATGGATGAAGTAAGATTATTAATGCTTAATAAAGGATTGATAATGGACACATATATCACATTTGAACAACAAATTAAAAAAATATTAAAATCATTAGATGGAAATGTAAGTGCAGATATAACTAGAGCAGGAAATAGCAATACAGTTACAACTACAGAATTAGTAGACAGTATAATAAAAACAGGAATTGAAAGACGTGCAAGTGACATACACATTGAACCACAAGAAAATGATATAAGAGTAAGATATCGTATAGATGGAGAATTATACACAGCAGCATTGATAAAAAAAGACAAACAATCACAAGTAATAGGAAGACTAAAAGCAATTTCTAATATGCATCAAGAAAAACAAGAAGCACAAGATGGAAGAATATTATTATATGATGATTACAATATACGTGTATCTTCACAACCAAATATTCATGGCGAAAAATTCGTGTTAAGACTATTAAAGAAAAATGCAGATGTAAGAAGTATTTTTGAATTAGGATATCCAGGTGATGACGAAAGTGTAAGAAAAAGTTTTAATAAAAGAAACAGTATAACAATCATAGCAGCACCAACTGGAGAAGGTAAAACAACAACATTATATAGTTTAATAGATTACTTAAATAGACCAGAAATAAATATAACAACAATTGAAGACCCAGTAGAAATACGTATACCAGGACTAAATCAAATAGAAATAGGACCAAAAGCGACATTTCCAGGTTCGTTAAGAACTGTATTAAGACAAGACCCAGACATAATTCTTGTAGGTGAAATTCGTGACATTGAAACAGCAGAAATAGCAGTACAAGCGGGACAAACAGGACATTATGTATTATCAACAATCCATACAATAGATAGTATAGAAGTTATAAACCGTTTAAGAAAAATAGGAGTATCAGACTATGATATAGGAAGCATTTTAGCAACATCAGTTTCACAAAGGTTAGTTAGAAAATTATGTCCAAAATGCAAACGAGAAAGACAATTTAATGAAAAAGAAAAAGAAATAATAACAAAAATAATGGAAAAATATGGCAAAAAAGTTAATTTTGACGGCTTAACTACTTATGACGCAATAGGTTGTGACTATTGCAACAATACAGGATATTATAACAGAATAGGTATTTTTGAAATATTAGATATAACAGATGAAATAAAAGAATTAATCGTCCATGGTGCATCAAGCATGGAAATTAGAAAAAAAGCATTAGAAGAAGGATATAAACCATTAGCAATAGATGGAATTAATAAAGTTTTAAAAGGAATAACTACATTAGAAGAGTTAAACAACAAAATACTAATGTATTAATAGAGAGGAAGGGAAAAATTTATGGTAAATATGGATAAAATATTAGAATTGGTAATAGAAAAAGATGCATCAGATGTACATTTAATTTGTGGCAATAAACCAATTCTAAGAATAGCAAGAGAACTTATTCCAATAGATGAAATGGATGTTTTAACACCAGATGATATGAACGAAATATATGATTACCTAGTAATGGGAAATTTAGATAAAGATACAGTTTTTAGAGATACAAGAAAATTAGATACATCATATGAATTTAAAAATGTACGTTTTAGGGTAAATATATCTAATTCATTTGACATTCCAGTATACACATTAAGACTTATAAAAAATGAATTACCAACATTTGAAGAATTAGGAGTACCAGATATAGTAAGAAGAATGACAAGACAACCACAAGGACTAATGTTAGTTACAGGAAAAACAAACTCAGGAAAAACAACAACATTAAATGCTTTAATAAATGATATAAATGAGACACAAAACAGAAAAATAATGACATTGGAAAACCCAGTAGAATTTAGACATCATTCAAAAAAATCATTAATAGTACAAAAAGAAGTAGGAAGAGGACAAGACACATTAACATTTAGTGATGGTGTAAAAAACTCTTTAAGAGAAGACTGTGATATACTTGTAATAGGAGAAATTAGAGATAAAATAACAATGGAAGCAGCAATAGAAATGGCAGAATCAGGGCATTTAGTAATAGGAACATTACACACTAAATCATGTGCAGAAACAATAGACAGAATGATAAACTTCTATGAAGTAAGAGACCAAGCAAGTATAAAATATTTACTATCAGCACTATTAAAATTAGTTGTATCACAAAGGTTATTAAAAGGAAAAGATGGAAAATTAGTATTAATTCCAGAAGTAATGGTAGTAGACAACATAGTAGCAGGAATAATTAGAAAAGAAAAAATAAGTGTTTCTGAAATAGAAGATGCAATACAAAGTAATCTTGAAAAAGGAAGTATAGGATTAATAAATTCATTAGCAGAAGCATTTGTTAATGACAAAATAACATTAGATCAAGCAAAAGCACAAATAGAAGAAAAAAATATAGAAACATTAAACAGAACAATAATGCAATTAAAAATAAGGCAAGGAAAGTAGTGAAAGGAGGTAAAAAACAAAATGCCTATATACACATATAAAGCTATGACAAAAGATGGTTTAATAGTCAGAAATAAAGTAGAAGCACAAACCAAACAAAGTCTTTACAAAATATTAAAAAGTAATGAAATGTTGCCAATTGCAATAAGTAAAATGCCATATGCAAAAAAGAAACAAGCAATAAAGAAAAAGAAAAATGTAAGCTATATGGATGATTTTATGAAAACAATAAATACAACTGAAATAGTAAAAGATAAAGG
>CAJKVD010000096.1 GCA_905203195.1 uncultured Clostridium sp.
AACCCCTAATATAAATAATAAATTACCTTGTTTTAATTTCACTTTGCATTACCTTCCAAATAATATAAAATTTATCATTAGATTGACAATAATATAATACCACAATTAACAAAAATTTGTCCAGTAAATTTAAAAAAAATAGAAAATTACTTGTACACAAAAAAACGTTATGATAAAATAGCATAAAAACAGGAAGGAAAGTGATAAAAAATGGCAAATATTTTTGATTATATGCAATGGAGAGACATACCATTAGCAAAAACAGAATTTAACGAAATAGACAATTTAATTTTAGCACGATTTTCATATTTTCCATTAGATAATGAAATAATACATAAAAATGAAAAAATAACAATAAAAGAAAGCTATAAACGCTATAAAGAAAATGGTAGTACAGGTAGAATTTTACAAAAGGAAGATATAGATTTATATCCAATTTTGGCAAACAGTCAAAGATTTGGAGGATTATATATATCTGATTTTGAAAATAAGATAGACGAAGAATTAGAAAAACAGTTTTCAGCAATAACAATACATCTACCAAACAATTATATATATGTAGCATATAGAGGAACAGATAACACAATAATAGGTTGGAGGGAAGACTTAAACATGTGTTTTAGCGACACTGTTCCTTCACAAATAGATGCAACAAATTATTTAAATAAAATAGCAGAAAAATATAATAATCCAGAACTAAAAATATTAGTTGGAGGCCATTCAAAAGGAGGAAATCTAGCAATATATGCATCAGCTTTTTGTAAAAAAGATATTCAAGATAAAATTATAAATGTATACAATAATGATGGACCAGGTTTTAGTGAAAAAATTGCAGGTACAGAAGAATATACAAGCATATTAAATAAAATACAAACATTTATGCCACAAACATCAATTATTGGAAGATTATTAAATCATAAAGAAAAAATAACTATACTGCAAAGCACTCAAACAGGAATTATGCAACATGATTTATATAGTTGGCAAGTTTTAGCTGACCACTTTGTAAAAGATGATTTTACAAGTTCTAGTGAATTTATAGATCAAACCATCAGCAATTGGCTAATAGAAGTTAGCCCAGAACAAAGAAAAGAGTTTGTACGAGTACTATTTGAAATATTAAATTCAACACAAGCAGAGACACTTTCCCAAATAAGTAGTAAATGGTTTAGCAATGCAAAAACAATGATAAAATCATACCAACAACTAGACGAAAAGAGTAAAGAAGCACTTAATAAAACAATAGCAGTATTTATGAAAGTAGGAAGAGAAAATGCAAAATTAGAATTAAAAAACAAAACAGAACATATAACCTAAATAGACAACAATAGCATTTCATAAAACACAAAACAGAAAATTGGAAAATAATGTAAAACATTTTAAAACTTTTACAAAATTTTCCAATTTTTTTATTCAATTTGTTTTATAATTATAATGTTTGGCGTACTAGTTTACTGCAAAGATGAAGGAGGTAATAAACATTGCACTTTTCGGGGTATCTTTCAAAACATTTATACAGCAGAATAGTAACTACACAAAGTCAGCAAATAAAGACACCACTTGATGAACAAGAATTAGAGGCATTAAAGGAATTCGATATTCCATATAAAAAGATAACTAATGATGATGGTTATCCTATTTATATTCTTGATACTAAAAGTTTAAAAGCTATTTTTTGTACCTAAAGACAATTGTCACATTATTTGCAGTAAACAAGATTACGAATTGTAACAAAAGCAATATGTAAAATTCCTATATGAGAATTCGGCATATTGCTTTTATAACATTAAATTAGTTTTTCTAATTCTTTTATTTTATCACGTAATTCTGCAGCCTTTTCAAATTCCATTTGACTAGCAAATTGAAGCATTTCATCAGTTAAGTTAGAAATAGTATCTTTAATATCTTCTTTTTTCTCTAATTTATATTCAACACCAATATCTTCTTGTTTTACTATACTAATAGTCTCTCTAACAGACTTTTTAATAGTTTTAGGTACAATACCATGAACATTGTTATATTCTTCTTGTATTTTTCTTCTACGGTTCGTTTCTGTTATAGCCTTTTCCATACTATCTGTTAATTCATCTGCATACATAATAACTGTACCATCAGTATTTCTGGCGGCTCTACCAATAGTTTGAATAAGAGAACGTTCAGAACGTAAAAAGCCTTCTTTATCAGCATCTAAAATAGCAACTAACGAAACTTCTGGTATATCAAGACCTTCTCTTAAAAGATTTATTCCAACTAAAACATCAAACTCTCCTAAACGTAAATTTCTTATGATTTCCATTCTTTCTAAAGCTTTAGTATCTGAATGCATATATGCAACTTTAATATCCAATCCTTTTAAATATGAAGTTAAATCTTCTGCCATTTTTTTAGTTAAAGTAGTTACTAAAACTCTTTCATGTTTTTCTACCCTCTTATGAATTTGCTCTATTAAATTATCTATTTGATTTTCAACAGGTCTAACTTCTATTTTAGGATCTAACAATCCAGTAGGCCTAATAATTTGTTCTACAACATTTTCTTTACTATGTTCCGTTTCATAATCTGCAGGTGTAGCACTTACAAAAACTACCTGATTAATTCTTTTTTCAAACTCCTCAAATTTTAAGGGTCTATTATCATATGCAGAAGGTAAACGAAATCCATAATTAACTAGTGAGTCTTTTCTTGATTTATCACCATTATACATTGCTCGTACTTGAGGAATAGTTGCATGAGATTCATCTATAAGCAAAAGAAAATCTTTGGGAAAATAATCAAACAAAGTAAATGGGGGAGAGCCAGGCTTTCTTCCACTAATATGCCTTGAATAGTTTTCAATCCCTTGACAAAACCCAGTTTCTTTCATCATTTCTATATCAAAATTTGTTCGTTCCTCTATTCTTTGAGCTTCTATAAGTTTATTATTATCTTTAAAATACTTAATTCTTTCTTTTAATTCCTCTTCAATTGTACCAATAGCTTTTTTTAATTTATCTTTTCTAGTTACATATTGAGAAGCGGGAGGGATAAGAATATGTTTTCGTTCTCCAATTGCTTTACCTGTCAAAGGATTTATTTCAGAAATTTTCTCAATTTCATCTCCCCAGAATTCAACACGTACTGCACTTTCACTTTGAGAAGACGGATAAATTTCAGCAATATCACCCTTAGCTCTAAAAGTTCCTCTTTTAAAATCAATCTCATTTCTTGAATATTGCATTTCAACTAATTTTTTTAGTACATCATCTCTACTTTTTTGCATACCAGGCCTTAATGATAGCATCATTTCTTGATAATCTTCAGGATCACCCAAACCATATATGCAAGAAACAGAGGCAACAATTATTACATCTCTTGTCTCAAAAAGAGATAGGGTAGCGGAATGTCTCAATTTATCTATCTCATCATTTATAGAAGCATCCTTTTCTATATAAGTATCTGAACTTGGTATATAACTTTCTGGTTGATAATAATAATAACTAACAAAATATTCAACATTGTTTTCTGGAAAAAACTCTTTAAATTCTGAATACAGCTGACCTGCTAAAGTTTTATTGTGAGCAAGTACTAATGTTGGTTTTTGAACATTTTGAATAATATTTGCCATTGTAAATGTTTTACCAGAACCTGTAACACCTAGTAAAGTTTGGAATTTTTTGCCTTGCTTTATTCCATTTGACAAGTACTCTATTGCTTGTGGTTGATCACCTGTTGGTTTATATTCTGAATGTAATTTAAACATACTTCCTCCTTTAAATCTTAATAATAGTATTATATAACAATTAAAGAGTTATGTAAATACGTTCTCTTTATAATTTAAAAATTATATATTATTTTGCATATTAGAATTGATGATTAAATTAATTTATGTTATTATAATTAAGATAACAATATAAAAAGTGAAGAAAGGAGTGTATGATATATTTAAGCTATTAAATATATCATACAAGAGAATAGATGAAAGAAAAAACAAAAGAATTTATTGTAAAAAATTTAAAATGGATTATATTATTTATTTGTTTAATTGGTTTTTTATCATTAGCAGAAGATGTATTTCATAAAGAAATAATGAATGGTGATATAATAGGATATAAAATAGTATCAACATTTTTAATATCAGATTTTGCAACACCAATAGCAAAATTTATAACCAATTTTGGTGGAGCAATATTTTTAATAGTATTAACAATTACTTTAATTTTATTGATAAAAAACAAAAAAATAGGATTTTCCATTTTTCTAAACTTAGCATCTGTTACAATATTAAATCAATTATTAAAAAGAATATTACAAAGACCACGCCCAACAGAATTTAGAATAGTGGAGGAAAGTGGCTATAGCTTTCCATCTGGTCATTCTATGGTAAGTATGGCTTTTTACGGCTATTTAATATATCTTATATACAAATATGTAGAAAACAAGTATATCAAATGGATATCTATTATCATGTTAAGTATATTAATATGTTCAATAGGTGTAAGCAGGATTTATCTTGGTGTGCATTACACAAGTGACGT
>CAJKVD010000097.1 GCA_905203195.1 uncultured Clostridium sp.
TAAAGTATTCTCTTGAATAATTAACTCCACTTATAGGAGCAAAAATAAAACTTTTTTCCTTTTTTTCTATTTTCTTTTTTAGTAAATAAAAAAATGCGGAATAATTTGTGTCCTCTGTTGGAACTAACATAAAGTATTGGTCTGTTGCTTCTATATAATAAATTTGCCATAAATAGTTATCTTCATATTTTACTTTAAATGGTACTTGTCTTGATAATTTTTGTTGTTCTTTTTCTATTTTTTCTACTTCATTAACATCCATTTGTTTTAACATATTTATAAATATTGAATGTCTTATTACATTTTCTTCATTTTTGCTGTCTAAATAGTCACTTAATGGCCTAGCTTTTTTGTACTTTTCATTCAATTCATCTAGTCTATTTGTTGGTGATAATAATATTTGTATTTTTTCTATTGGGATATATCTGTATTGTTTATATTGTTTTTCGTCATAATCTCTGGGTACACGATAGTTTATTTCTTCAAATCCTTGTAATTGCTCTGGTATATCTTCTAAAGATAATCCTAAATATTGTAATTTTTTTTCAATCTCTGGTTCTAAGTTTACTTTCTTTCTTCTTGGCACTTTTTTGCTCCTTCCTATTTTTCATAAACATCATAAAATGTTTTGAATTCATATCCTTGACTAGCTAAATAATCAATTATTTGTGGTAGCATATCTGCTGTAACATGTTTTGCTTGTGCATCATGCATTAAAACTATTAAACTGTTTTTTCCTGAAGATGTTTCTTCTAATCGTTTTAGTACATATTCTGGTGTTGGATTAGTTGTTTCTGAATCTCCAGTTAGACAATTCCAGTCAACATTATATATGTCATTTTGATTTAATATTTCTTTTGCTTGTTTCTTTATGTCTGCATATTTGCCTCCTGCTAAACCTCCTGGAAATCTAAATAAATGTGAATTAAATTCTGGTTCGCCTATGGCATTTTTTATTATATCATTAGTTTTGTTATATTCTTCTAGTACCGTTTCTGGAGAAGCATATATTGAAGAATATACATGTGAATAACCATGATTTGCTATATAATTTCCTTGTTCATACATTTGCTTTACCATGTTAGGCATATGTTCTGCATTGCTTCCTAAAACAAAAAAAGTTGCTTTTACACCCTTTTCATTTAATGTTTGTAAAATTTGTGAAGTTACAGTAGATGGCCCATCATCAAATGTTAAAAATGCTCTTTTTGTATCTGAATGATAAATTGATTTTATGTTTTCTTTTCCCTTTTCAGTTACTTCTGGTAATTTTTCTTTTCTTTTTTGCTCTTCTTGTTTTTGTTTTTCTTCTTGTTTTTGTTTTTGTTTTTCTTGATATTGTAATACTTGATTTGCATACTTTTGGGCTTGTTTTTGCTTTTTTATGTTTTCACCTGTTTTTATCATAATTAAAATTAGTATTATAAATAGCAAAACTAAGCAGCATATAATTAATATATTTTTTCGCCTAAGTCTTATTTCTTTTTGACTGATTGTTGTCATACTATATATGTTTTTGCCTTCTCTCATTTTTTACTCCTTATTTACAAAGAACCTCAATAATTTTTTACTGAAGTTCTTTTGTAAAATATTTAATTATTATTTTATTGTTTTATGTAGTCATTAGAAACTATTGTAATTTTATTTATTAATTTTGTATTTTCGTCAAATGACATTGCTATTGTGAATTTTAAATTATTGTTTTCTTCTAATACTTCTTTTATTTCTGATGTTTTCTCTTGGTTACTTGTTTTTCTTTTTATATCTAGTATCATCCCTTTTAATGGTTTTGGGTCACTGTTTTTTTCTTCATCGTAAAAGATTTGTGCATCTGAAAAACAATCTTGAATTGTGTCTAATAATTGATTTACATTTGTTACATCTACTTCTTTTCCTATAAAAAATGTTAATTGTGAATTAAATCTGTTTCTTTCAGCTTCTGTAACAACTTCTTCTTGCGTGTCTTCAAACTTTATTTCGCTTTCTTTTAATATTAGCAAGTCTTTTAACATTGTATTAATATCTTCTAATTTTACTTTTTCTAATATATTTCTTTCCATGTTTGTTATATTATTTTTAGCTATTTCCGCAATTTTTGTTGCTTGCTCTTGATTTAAGTTGTTAAGACTTACATTATTTGCATCAGAAAATTTTATTTGATTTTCAAATTCATCTACACAAGTTATATATTGATTAGATTTAAGTTCTGCTTTATTTCCTTCTACAGTATATGCTAAATCATAATCACTACTTATTTTTTCGTTTTCTTTGTTTTGTGTTAGTTGCATTGTTAATTTTTTGTTTTCTGTATCATCTGTGCTATTTGTATATTCTATATTTATGTCTTGAGAATTGCTTGTTACATCTCTTTTTATTCTTATATTATGTTTTTCTGTTTTATTGTCTAAATTTTGTGTGTAATTAACTTGTATTAATTTATTATTTAATGTGTCTATTGTTATTTCTTCGTTAGAGTTTTTTATTGTCGTTTTTATTGTTTGTCCTTTTTTTACATAAACTGCAATCTCTGTTTTTTCTTGTCCTATATTATTGTTTTTTATTTCTTCTATTTTTGCGTCTATTGAATTTATAAATAGTGTTCTTAAATTCTTGTCTGATTTATATGCACCATAGACTTCAAATTTTGATTGAAGCGTGTCTAACTTTCCTAATATAATTTCGTCTTTTTCTATTCTTTCTAATAATGCAATAATTAAACTGTTAAGTTGTTCCTCATCTTGTTCTAACACATATGCATTCGCTATATAATTGTTACCATCTATTTCTATGTTTTGATTACTTTTTTGTTTGAAATTTTTTGCGTCTGTGTTTTGTTCAATTATACTGGAATAAGTACTTGATATTACTTTTAATTCATCTGGTGTAAAACTTATGAAATCTGATAATTTTAATGGATTAAACATTAATGTTATTAATTCTAATTTGTTTTTTGGAATTCCTGTTAATGTTTCTAAATCATTTAAATTTTCATTTTTAGCTGAAATGAATTGTTCTATTCCTTCTAATCTTATTCCATAATCTTCTCCATCTTGTAAATATTCGAATTTAGAAATATCTGCATTTTCAAAAACCATTCTTGCTTCTTGGTAATTGTAATTTTCTTTTTTGCATGTTTGTCCTGAAATGTCCACTTCTGCTTTATTTACTGTGTTTGACATATTGTTATTGTTGTCTCTATATGATAAAGTTGCTTTTAATTCTTCTGATAATTTTTGATTATTTAATGCGTCTGTTATTTCTGTTGCATCTAAATTAGATATTTTATCAATTGTGTCTAAATTTTGTGCTAGATATTTTTGAAATAATTTATTTTTGGGCTTAAACATATCTGTTGTTAGATATAGTGCTATTATTAGTCCCGCTATAATTACTATTATTATTATAATTAGAACTATCATAATTAATTGTCTTTTTTTTCTCGCTATCATTTTATTCCTCCTCTTTACTTTTGTACACTCATATTATAACTTCTTTTTTTATTTTATTCAATAGAATTTAATAAATTTTTTAGAGTCTTGACGTTTGGGGTATGGAGCAGAAAAACATCAGTCTACATTCTTTGCTTTACTGCTTCATAAACAACAATACCTGTTGAAACAGAAGCATTTAAAGAAGTAACTTTGCCTTTCATTGGTATTTTTACTAAAAAATCACAATTTTTCTTTACTTTTTCGCTCATTCCTTGACCCTCATTACCAATAACTATTCCTAAAGGACCTTTTAAATCTTGATTATAATAATAATTTTTAGCATCAATATCTGTTCCACAAATCCATAAACCATTATCTTTTAATTTTTGAATACTATCAGAAATATTAGTAACTCTTGCTATTTTCATATGTTCAACTGCTCCTGCTGATACTTTACTAACTGTACTATTTACACTAGCTGCTCTTCTTTTTGGTATTATTACACCATGAATTCCTGCTGTTTCAGCTGTTCTTATTATTGAACCTAAATTATGAGGATCTTCTATTCCATCTAAAATTAATACAAATGGATCTTCATTCTTATTTTTTGCATCTTCTAATATATCTTCTATTTCACAATATTCAAATGGTGGCACTATTGCTATTACTCCTTGATAATTTGGTGTTTGTGCCATTTGTTCCATTTGTCTTTTATCTTTTTCTACTATAATTACATTTCTTTCTCTTGCCATAGCCAATATCTTATTTATTGATCCATGTTTTTCTCCTTTTGTTACAAATATTTTATTTATATCTTTTTTACTTTCCAATAGCTCTATTACTGAATTTCTTCCTTCTATTTGGTCATCATAGATTTTTTCTTCTTTTTTCTCATATTTATTATTAAAATTTTCTTTCATTTTCACTCTACCCTTTCTTAAATGCAGTTTGACGCAGCCAAAATTGTAATTATTCCATTACTTTCCAGATTGGAAAAGAATTAAATTTTGGCAAGGAAAACAAATTTAAAATTCATGAGGCGTACAAAGGTACGTTGATTGAATTT
>CAJKVD010000098.1 GCA_905203195.1 uncultured Clostridium sp.
ATTATCTTCGAGTTTTTTTCTTCTTTTTTTATTTTGTTTGCTATTGCTAATCCTGGATTTATATGTCCTGCTGTTCCTGCAGCTGCTATTATTACTCTCATTTTTTTCTTCCTTTCGTTTTAATGTTTTGAGGTGTTTTTGTGGACTGACTCAAAAAACACCTTTATGAAAGGTGCTTTTTTGCTCCGTCCCCATAAACACCTTCTAACTTTTAGCACTTGCTCGCGATATATTAAGCATTACTCCCATTTGGCATAAAAGAATAAACAATGCTGTTCCTCCGGTAACTAAAAAATGGTAATGGCATTCCTGTTGCTGGCATTGATGATGTAACAACCGCTATATTTATTATTACTTGTATTCCAACTAGTGATGTTATTCCAACTGCTACTAAGCTTCCAAACATATCTGGTGCTCTCATTGCAATAAGTATTCCTCTCCAAATAAATATTGCAAATAAAATTATTGCACATCCTACAAAACCTAGTTCCTCTCCTACTATTGAAAATATGAAATCATTGTGTGGTTCTGGTATGTATAAATATTTTTGTTTACTATCACCTAGTCCTACTCCAAAAAGTCCCCCTGAACCTATTGCATATAAACTTTGTATTTCTTGCCATCCTGTATCAGATGCATCTTTCCATGGATCTAAAAATGATACTACTCTTTGCAATCTATATGGTGATTTTACTATTAATAATACTGCTGCTGGTATACCAATTCCTCCTCCTACTGCTAAGAATTGGGTAAACTTGCATCCTGCCACAATCATCATGATGCATACTATTCCTATTATAACAATAGAGGCACTAAAGTGTGGTTCTAGCAATAATAGTGCTATTAGTGGTGCTACCATGCAAATATGTTTTACTAATCCTTTCCAAAAATATGGTAGCTCATCACGATTTTTTACTAAAATTCCCGCATAAAAAACTATTACTAAAAATTTTACTATTTCTGATGGCTGAAATGATAATGCGTCTGTTATGTATATCCATCTTTGTGCTCCATTTAATTTTCTTCCTATTAGTTTTACTGCAACCAATAGGACTGCTGATAGCCACCATGCCTGTTTGTAAAACTTTTGATAAAATCTATAATCTATTTTTGATATTGCCATCATTGCCAATATTCCTAAAACTGCAAATATTAATTGTTTGTTAAAAAATCTATAACTGTCCCCTGTTTCAGCTAATGCTGATGGTGAACTTGCTGATAATACCATTACAAGTCCCATTCCTAATAATAGAATTATAGTTATTAATAATGTAAAATCAATTGGATTATTTAAAAAACTCGAAAATTTTCCTGTCTTTTTCTTTGCCATTTAAGAATTCCTCCTTTATATTATTTTTAATCCAATCATACACACAATTAAAGTTGCTATACTAAATACTATTACAACTTTATTTTCCTTCCATCCTGATAATTCAAAATGATGGTGTAATGGTGCCATCTTGAATATTCTTTTTCCTGTTTTTTTGAAATATGCTACCTGTATTATAACAGATAATGTTTCTACTACTGGTATAAATGCTATAACTAATAATATTAATGGCATTTTTAAATATAAAGCTATTCCTGATATAACTCCACCTAGTAGTAGTGAACCAGTATCTCCCATAAATACTTTTGCTGGATGTAGATTAAACATTAAAAATCCTAATATTGAGCCTATTACTATGCTTCCAAATACTGAGACTTCTGTTACCCCTCTTAACATTCCTATTACTGTTAAACATGTTATAATTATTGTTGATACACTTGATGATAGTCCATCTATTCCATCTGTTAAATTTATGGCATTTGTTGTTCCTAATATTACGCATATTGCCGCTGGGACATAAATGTATAATGGTAATGTGATATATTGTTTTGTAATTGGTATGTATGTATCTGTTCCTAATTTTAGGCCTTCTATTAAATATAAAACATATGCTACTGATATTATTAATAGCCCTAACATTTTGTAGCTTGGTTTTAGTCCTTCTGTATTTTTTAAGACTAATTTTTTGTAGTCATCTATAAATCCTATTGCTCCAAATCCTATTGTTAGTAACAAAATTGGCACTAATTTGGTTGCTAATTCTGATTCGCCTGTTGCATATAAATATACAGCTGTTGCAATTGTTCCTATTATCATTGTAATTATTATTATTATTCCACCCATTGTTGGTGTTCCCTGTTTTTTCAAATGTGATGCTGGACCATCATCTCTTTCTATTTGCCCTACTTTTAATTTTCTTAATATTGGTATTGTTATGATTCCTAATATGATTGATATTGCAAATGACACTAGCAATACTTCTATTTCAAAACTCACTTTTATCAAAACCTTTCGTATTTGCTTTCTTTGTATAGTTTATTCTATGTTTTTATTATTTATTTATGTTTGTACTATTATTGTGTTATTTTTCGTTTTTTTCTAATTTGTCAATAATTTCGTTGACTATTATTCTTTCATCAAATGGATATTTTACTCCATTTATTTCTTGATATGGCTCATGTCCCTTTCCTGCTAATATTATTATGTCTTTTTTATTTGCCATTTTTATTGCTTTTTCAATTGCTTCTGTTCTGTCAACTATTACTTCATACTTTCCTTTTGTCTTTTTTATTCCATCTTCTATTTGCTCAACTATTTTTTGTGGTTCTTCGGTTCTTGGATTATCTGATGTTATTATTGTATAATCTGCTATTTTTCCAGATATCTCGCCCATTATTGGCCTTTTTCCGCTATCTCTATCTCCTCCACATCCAAATACTGAAATTACTCTTCCTCTTGTGTAACTTTTAGCTGCTTGTAATATGTTTTGTAAACTTTCTGGTGAATGTGCATAATCTATCATTATTGTTAGTTCTTTTTTATTATTTACTAATTCTGATCTTCCTGGTACTCTTACTTCTAATAATGCTTCTTTTATTATTTCTGGTGATATTCCAAATTTTTGTGCCACACAAATTGCTGCTAGTGAATTGTATACGCTGAATCTTCCTGGTATTCCTGTTTTTACCCTTTCATTTCTGTCTGTTATTTTAACTTTAAAGTCTACATAGGCATTTGTTATTGTTATGTCTTTTGCTAGTACATTTGCAAAATTATCAATTCCATATGTTGTTATATTACTTTCTGGGAATAACTTTGGTATTTTTGCTCCATGTAAATCATCTACATTTACTATTCCTGTTTTGCACATATCAAATAATTTTAACTTTGATTGGAAATAATCTTGCATGTCTGGATGTTCATTTTTACTTATATGATCTTCTGAAAAGTTTGTGAATAAAACTATATCAAATTTGCATCCATCTACTCTATGTAATTTTAAACTTTGTGAAGATACTTCCATTACTACAACTTCTACGCCTTCTTCTACCATTCGACTGAATAGCTGTTGCAATTCTAAACTTTCTGGAGTTGTTCTGTCGCTATCTTTTATCTTTTTTCCATTTATATATGTTGCTATTGTTCCTATTAAACCTACTTTTTTACCTGCTTTTTCTAATATTTCTTTTATCATATATGTTGTTGTCGTTTTTCCTTTTGTTCCTGTTACCCCTATTAATTTGAATTTTGTTGATGGATTTTTATAAAAGTTTGCTGCACTTATTGCTAATCCCTCTCTTGTATTTTTTGCCATTATTATTGTTATGTCTTCTGGTATGTTTATCTCTTTTATGTTACATCCTTCTTCTACCATTATTGCTGTTGCTCCATTTTTTATTGCACTCTCAATAAATTGATGTCCATCTACTGTGAATCCTTTAATTGCCACAAATAAATATCCTTGTTTTATTTCTTTTGAGTTTTTGTCTATTCCTTTTATGTCAATATTTAAGTCTCCTTTTACTTTTAATCCTTCTAATCCTACTAGTATTTTTTTTAATTCCATTTAGAATCATCCCTTCGTTTTAATATGTTTTGCTGATAAATTTTTACCTGCAATTTTAGTATATTATATATCTATTTTTATTTTTTGTATAGGGTTTTTTAGTATTTTTGTGTTTTTTTGTTATATGTTTATTCAGTGTTTTTGTTTATTTTTACATATACAAAACTTTCGCTATTAACAACTATTCCTGGTTGTGGTGTCTGTTCATATACAATTTCTTTTTCTTTGTCTATTTCTTCTGTTTCTAATGATATATTTAATTTATTTTCTTTTAATATTTTTTCTGCTTCTTTTATTGTCTTTCCTTTTATGTCTGGTGTTTCAATTTTCTCTATTTCTTCTATTTCTTCTTTGTTTCCTTTATTTACTTCTAAATATGGTAATACTTCTGAAAAGACTTTTCCTCCTACCGGTGCTGCAACACCACCTCCTTGGTGTATTTTGTCGCTACATCTATGCTTCTTTTACTTTTTCAAAGATACTTGCTTTATTTTCATTTTCTATGTACTCTAATATTTTATCTAATTCATCCATAAACTTAAAATGAATAGTTATTTTTTTATTTTCATGAACCTCTATG
>CAJKVD010000099.1 GCA_905203195.1 uncultured Clostridium sp.
TTTTATTTTCATGAACCTCTATGTAATCAATTAGCTCTGTTATAATATCTCTGTCTAATTCTGTTATATTTTTATGTGCTTTAAAGTTTTCTATCCATTTACTATTTCCATTTATAATTTCTTCTTGCTTCTCTTTTTGTTTATCCAAATTCACCATTATTTCTTTTATTCTTTCAATATCTTGTTCATATTTTTGTTTATAATCCAAATACTCTTCTTTTGTTATATATTCATTTTTCCAATCCTCATATAAACATCTTTTTAAATTACTTATTTTTTCTATCTCTTTTTCTTTAGTTTGTTTTATATTTTCCATATTTTCATTTGCCAATTTTTTAGTGTTTGATTTATTAATTTGCTCTAATAATTTTTCAGTGTCAACAAGCAATTCTATATTTAATTTAATTGCTTCTAATACTGCGTTTTCTAATTCTTCCACTTTTAGAGTATGTTTTGTGCATAACTTGTTTGATTTTTTTCTGTATGTGCCACATATGTAATATTCATAAACTGTGCCACTTTTATTTTTACAATATTTTTTATGCATTGCACGTCCACAATCTGCACATTTTAAGACACCTGACCACATACTTAAAGTTCCACTATCTTGCACTCTAGTATCTACTTTTCTTAATCCTTGTGCTTTCTTAAATAGGTTCATGCATATTTTCTACTGTAATCCATTCATCTTCTGGTACTTGTTCCACTTTATGAACTTTATAACTTTTTACTCTTCTTTTACCTTGTGTGACGTTTCCTATGTAAATATCATTTTTTAAAATATTTCTAACTGTTGATGGACACCAAGAATAATCTTCTTGCATTATTTTAGAATTATTATAATTTTGTTCTAATTTTTTCTTTTTATAACCTGTTGGATTTAAAACTCCCATATCATTTAATCTATGACATATACTTAAATTTCCTAACCCTTCATTTACTTTCCATTCGAAAATTTTTCTTACAACTTCGGCTGACTCTTTATCGATGATTAACTTATGATTATCTTCTGGATTTTTTATATACCCATATGATGGAAATGCTCCTACAAATTCTCCGCTTCTTTTTTCTTCCATTTAGTGCTGACCTTATTTTTATAGATGTATCTCGACAATATTCATCATTCATTAAGTTCTTAAATGGGACTAATATTGTATTTGTACTTGTAGGGTTTTTAAAGCTATCTACACTATCATTAATGGCAATAAATCTAATATTAAATAAAGGAAATATTTGCTCTATGTAGTTTCCAACTTCTATATAATTTCTTCCAAGTCTTGATAAGTCTTTAACTAGAACACAATTAATATTTCCTTTTCTCATATCTTCTAGCAATCTTTGAAATCCAGGTCTATTAAAGTCTGTTCCTGTATAACCATCATCAACATAAGTATCATAGATAATCAAATCATCATGTTCTTCAATAAATTCATTTAATAATGCCTTTTGACTTGTAATACTGTTGCTTTCTTGCTTGTCTTCCCCATTGTCGCTATCTTCTTGTGAAAGTCTTATATATACCGCAACTGACCATATTTTTGTCCCTTTTGTATCTGATTTTTCTGAAGAATATTTTGATTTTCGTCCAGCCATATTTTTACCTCCCTTCTTTTATAGTGTAACGTGTTCAATTACAAAAATCAGCCCAATTTGCTTTTTTGTTTTAAAATATTTATCATGCATTCATCAATTTTTTTATCATTTTCAGAATATTTAAATTCAACAGTCATATTTCCAATTTGCAATTGATATAAATGTTTATTATTATGTAGCCATTTAGAGTTTTGTTTCATATTTCAATTACCTCTTTATTTTTTGATATTTAAGTTTATTATTTTGGGAAAAATTTTATTACTTTTTTCTCTCTACTAGGTAAATGCCACTTAAAACTCAAAAACCGGAAATTTTATAAAAAATTTCGCAAAAAAATAACTAGATAATTAGTTTTTTACTAATTTCTAGTTATTCTTATACTTGTATATCTTATTATTTAAAATAAACATGCTTGTACAAATTGATTAATATCTCTTTTAGGTAATAATTTTTTTAGCTTACTATCTAGTTTTACATTTGTATTTAAGAAATTATTTAAGTCTTTCATTGTTTTAAATTGATAAAATTTTTGATTAGGTACATAATATAAAATTACTTCTTTCTCTAAATTTAATAAGTTTATCATATTATTAAATGTTCCCTTACTTTTACCATTCCAAATCATAAATCCTATATCTGCTCTCTTTGCCATCTCTAAATCTTTTTGAGCATAAAAATCAAATCCTGTTACATTGTTATCTACTTCTACTGTTTCTATTTCCCAATCTCCATAATTATTTCTAGCAATTCCCTTGCTTGCAAATACTGTAACATTTCTATACGATTTTATTTGTAAAAATTTTTGTATACTGCTATCTATTCCATCTGCATCTCCAACTAATATATCATAGTTTTTAGCGCAAATATTTTCTAACTTCACAGATATGTTTTTATCTAATTCTTTAATAGCTCTTGGACCTGCTATAAAAATTTTCAATATTATCACCCCTTTGTTTTAGTCATAGCCAAACAATATATATTCTTTACATTACTATCTTTTCTTAAAGTTTTACATGTCTCATTTAGGGTTGCTCCTGTGCTGTATAAATCATCTATTATTAATATATTAGACTGTTGTTCTAATTTTGTGGTTTGTTTTATCATACCATGAATATTATAACCATCTTTTACTTGTAAATTACTTTCTTTTGATAATATATCTAATTTACATTCTTTACCTAGATATTTTGCTATCTCTTTAGCTATTTCAAATACTGGTTGGTATTCTCTTGTTTTATTGGATGGTGGAACTGGTATAACTATATCAGTTTTTTCTTTCAATTGCCACTTGTCTAAAATATCTTTTATTAAATTCATTATTTTAGGCAAACTCTCTTTGTCTTTTTGATATTTAAATTTATATATCAATTCTCCTATTTCTGTTCTAGTATTTTCAAATTTTTCTTTTCCATTTTCATCGTATCCTAAAAATACACTTTTTAGCATGTGATTATCTAATACGATTCCTTCATCCCATGTTCCATAAATTCTAACTGGATTTAGCAATATAAACTCATTCCTTTCAAATTTTCTATTTCATTTAACTATTAAGAATAATATCATATTTTTATATTTTTTTCAATAAATATGCTCTTTTTAATATACTAAAAAATCAGCCAAGTATTTAGATTTTTCTAAATTACTTGACTGACTTTTGGTAGTACTTAATCTAACCATCTATTTTCGAGATAATAGAATCCTACAACTATCAAAGCTGTTAGTATTATCCATATTATCCAAAACATCACCAATTGATATCCTGATTCAAGACATTCTATCGTCTCTGTAATGGTTTGATTTTGGTAAAAAGATGTTTCACTAATAGTATCTTCATTCAAATTAGTGAATATCGTTCCCTGAAATTCTGTTTCTGTACCATAATATACATTTCTTTTATGGTATCCTGTATTTAGTGTTGTAATTTGATGGCTTGATGGAAATGGTATCTTTTCATACACAAATTCAACATTCAAGAATGAAATCCTTGTTGCAGTTTTCTTCTCTGTATTCATTGTATCCCAAGTCCAATAATATTCGGTTTTAGTTCTAGTATGGGTATTTCCCTTAGAATCTCTATATGTTTCTGTAACAGTTCTTGAGTGTCGCCTGTACTCCTGTTCTTCTTTTTTTATGTAAGAATATTCTCCTTCGATTTCAGAAAAAGTAACAGGATCCAGTGTTTTTAGATTACCATAAACAAATGCATGACCTATATCCGTTCTCATTCCATACCGAAATAGTTCTTCGGAATCAATTTGAACTGCAGTGTCATATTCTTGATATTCTTCAAGAAGCCCCTGTCGTATTTTACCACTAACAGTAAAGCCTATGATTAACATAACAGCAATAATTACAACGCTGAAAATAACTTCTCTCTTTTTTATTTCCATAGGCTGTTCCTCCGCTTATTGCTTAATTGAACAAGTTTGTTGGTGCATCTTCGGAAACATCATAACTGAGTTTTTGAAATTCAATTTTTTCATAACCAGTTAAAGAAAGAAAGAATTTGTTAATTGGATGTCTCGTATATGTGTTATATCGACTTACAGCATTATTGTAAGCATTCCTTGTCTCAGCAATTTTGTTTTCTGTGATAGAAGATTCTTTCATAAATTCTTTGTAATTGTCCTGACTACTCAACTGTGGATAATTTTCTAACACAACATTAACAATTTTGTTGATTTCATTTACAGTATCATCTGTAATCGTGCCATCTTGTGATTTACGAGCGTTGATTACGTTTATAATTGTCTCATACTCATGCTTATCATATGCTTTTATAGCATCTGCAAGATTTGGTAACAAGTCAGCTCTCCGCTTTTCTTGAACCTTAATGGCTGACTGTGCTTCTGTTACTTTTTCTTCGTATGCA
>CAJKVD010000100.1 GCA_905203195.1 uncultured Clostridium sp.
CCCCGAATCATCTCCGTCCCTGAATCATTTACTCCGTCCCCGAATCTGCACTTTATTAAAGCACCTCTACACAAATTTTCAAGTTTTCACCATTAATATTTGTATCAATATATTCTTTATCAGGTTCATCATATATAATATTATTTGCTAATGTATCATGTTTAATATTAGCTTCAAATTTTTTGATTACTTCTTCTAGTTTTTTATTTTCTGCTACATATAAGTTAATTCTATCCAAAACTTCAAATCCGCTATCTTTTCTCATATTTTGCACTTTAGATAATATCTCTCTTACATAACCTTCTTCTTTTAATTCTGGAGTTATATGTGTATCTAATACAACACCCATTTCTCCTTCTCCACTAAATGCAAATCCTTCTTTTCCATGCATTGTTATTAGTAAATTGTCTGAATCTAATCCAATTTCAGTTCCATCTATTTCTATATATTCAACTTTTCCTGCTTTTACTGTTGTTGCTAATTCCATTTGATTTTTCTTTGCTATTTCTTCTTTGATTCTTGGAATCAATTTTCCATATTCTTTTCCTAGAACTGGTAAGTTTGGCTTGATTTCAAAATTTACATAGTCTGACATTTCTGCACCTAATTCTATTTTCTTTACATTTAATTCTTCTTTTACTATATGTGCATAATATTCTGGTAATGTATTTACTGATATTAACATTTCTGATAGTGGTTGTCTGTTTTTGATGTTTGCTGCATTTCTTGCACTTCTTCCTAATTTTACTATTTTATATGCTAAATCCATTTCTTTTTCTAGTTTTTTGTCAATTGCTCTTTCTTCTACTTCTGGCCATAAACATAAATGTACACTTTCAGGCGAATTTTTATCTAATCCTGCTACTAAATTTTGATATATTTCTTCTGCCATAAATGGTACAAATGGAGCTATTACTTTACTTAAACTTGTTAATACTTTATATAATGTTACATATGCTCCTATTTTTTCATCATTTAATTCTTGTGCCCAGAATCTTTCTCTATTTCTACGTACATACCAGTTTGATAATGTATCAGTAAATTCTTCTATTTGTAGAGCTGCTGCTGTTATATTATATTCGTTTAATTTGTCATCTACTTCTTTTATTAATGTATTTAATTTTGAAATTATCCATTTATCCATTATATTTGTTACTTTGTAATCTGCATAATCTAATGGATTAAATTTATCTATTTCTGCATATAACACATAGAATGAATATACATTCCATAATGTACTTAAAAATCCTCTTTGTGTTTCTTGTACATTTTTTATTCCTAGTCTTGTTGGTAGCCATGGTGCACTTACTGTGTAGAAATGCCATCTTGTAGCATCTGCTCCTACTGTATCTAATAACGTCATTGGGTCTACACCATTTCCTTTTGATTTTGACATTTTTTGTCCATGTTCATCTAACACATGTCCTAATACTATACAGTTTTCAAATGGTGTTCTTCCAAATAATGCTGTTCCTATTGCTGTTAATGTATAGAACCATCCTCTTGTTTGATCTACTGCTTCTGATATAAATCCTGCTGGGAAATTGTTGTCAAACATTTCTTTATTTTCAAATGGATAGTGCCATTGTGCAAAAGGCATTGAACCTGAATCAAACCAACAGTCTATTACTTCTTTTGCTCTTTTCATTTTCTTACCACATTTTGGACATTTTAAGTATACATTATCTATATATGGTTTGTGTAATTCGATATCTTCTGGACAATCTATTGCTTTTTCTTTTAATTCTTCTATACTTCCTATACATTCTTGATGTCCACATTCTTCATCTTCACATGTCCATACTGGTAATGGTGTTCCCCAATATCTATCTCTTGAAATTCCCCAATCTATTACGTTTTCCAAGAATTTTCCAAATCTTCCTGTTCTTATTGTATCTGGATACCAGTTCACTTTGTTGTTATTTGCTACTAATTCGTCACGAAGTTTGCTCATTGCAACAAACCAGCTTTCTTTTGGATAATATAATAGTGGTGTGTCACATCTCCAGCAATGCGGATATGAGTGCATGTGTTTTTCTTTGCTAAATAGTTTGTTTTCGTTTGCTAACCATTTGCATATATCTTCATTACAGTCACGTACAAATTTTCCTGCCCATGGTTTTACCTCTGGTACAAATTTTCCTGATTTATCTACTAAGTTTACAAATGCTATTCCATTTTGTTTTGCAACTAAACTATCATCTTCTCCATATGCTGGTGCTATATGTACTATTCCTGTTCCATCTGTTAATGTTACATAATCTCCGTGAATTACTTCAAATGCTTTTCCTTCTACTTTAGCAAATGGCATTAATTGCTCATATTTTGTTCCTAGTAAATCTTCACCTTTAAATTCTTTTATTACTTCATATTTTTTATCTTTTAATACTGTTGGTATTAAATCTTTTGCTAATATGTATGTTTCTGTTTTACTTTCTTCTTCGTCTTTACTTACATCTACTTTTACTTCTGCATACATATATGATTTATTTACACATAATGCTAAGTTTGATGGCAATGTCCAAGGTGTTGTTGTCCATGCCAATATATATGTGTTTTCTGGTACTTCTTCTCCTGCTATTTTTTGTCCTTCTTTTACTTTGAATTTTGCTATACATGTTAGGTCTTTTACGTCTTTGTATCCTTGTGCTACTTCGTGTGATGATAATGCTGTTCCACATCTTGGACAATATGGCATTACTTTATGACCTTCATATAGTAAACCTTTTTCCCACATTTGTTTTAATGCCCACCATACTGATTCTATATAATCATTATGATATGTTACATATGGATTTTCCATATCTACCCAATATCCTACTTTGTTTGTCATTTCTTCCCACATATGCACATATGTAAACACGCTTTCTTTACATTGTTTTACAAAGTTTTCTACACCATAATCTTCTATTTGTTCTTTTCCTGATATTCCTAGTTTTTTTTCTATTTCTAGCTCTACTGGTAATCCATGTGTGTCCCATCCAGCTTTACGTATTACTTTATAGCCTTTCATTACTTTATATCTTGGAATTATGTCTTTCATTACTCTAGTTTCTATATGCCCTACATGTGGCTTACCATTTGCTGTTGGTGGTCCATCATAAAATGTAAAATACCTTTTACCTTCATTCATTGCAAAATTTTTATGGATTATATCTTTTTCTTTCCAAAATTCTGCTACATCCCTTTCCATTCCTACAAATCCATTTTTTAGTTCTACTTTTTTATACATAGAAATTCCCCCTTTTTCCTGTATTTAATTTGGTTACATAATAACAAAATCGGACATTAATAACATTGGCACTTATTAGAGCATTTTTAAGTCCGCGTATTTGTTCGCGCGCGAAATTTGCTTTGCAAATTTCTGTGCATTGTTATATTTTGTATTCTAGAAAGTTCTAAGAACTTTCCAAGAATACAAAAAAGCTATTTACATCCTTTTAGGACGAAATAGCTTTACTTCCGCGGTACCACCTAATTTAATAATCTATCTTTTTTGATTATTCACTCAATTTTCTTTAACGCAGATTTACGTCTTTACTTATTTTCTTTTAGATTTCAGTAAAGAAACATAAGGTGATAACATATTATTTTTACTTACCAAATTTGCAGCTACCTTTGGCTCTCTTTAAGTTATTACACAATATGTGTTGTCCTTATTTTGTCTTTTTTATTTATGCCCATATTATAACACACTTTTTCTAATTTTCAAGCATTTTTTCAATTTTTAATAAAATTTTCCCATCTTTTGCAAAAATTGTTCTACTCTCTCCCTTTACTATTTTACCATATAAAATAAATTCTGATAATTTATCTTCAACTAATGTTTGAATTATTCTCCTTAATGGTCTTGCCCCAAAGTTTTTATCAATACTTTTTTTAGTAATTAATTTTTTAACAGAATCATCTATTTGTATATTATATCCTTCATTTTCTAATATCAATTCCACTTTTTTTAACATCAAATCTATTATTTTATAAATATCTTCATCATTCAATTTGTGGAAAACTATAATCTCATCAATACGATTTATAAATTCTGGTCTTAATTCTTTTTTTACTATCTCCATAACTTCCTTTTTAGTCTCTTCATATTGACTTTCATTTTTTTCTGATTCATTTGTATATTTAGAAAATCCAAGCAATTTCTTGTCTGTAATAATTCTTGCACCCAAATTTGACGTCATTATTATTACAGTATTCTTAAAATCAACAAATTTTCCCTGACTATCTGTTAAATGACCATCTTCTAATATCTGTAGCAAAATATTCATCACATCTGGATGAGCTTTTTCTATCTCATCAAAAAGTATTACTGAATACGGCCTTCTCCTAATTTTTTCAGTTAATTGCCCCCCATCATCAAATCCTATATAGCCAGGAGGTGATCCTATTAATTTTGACACTGAATGTTGCTCCATATACTCTGACATATCTATTCTTATCATATCATTTTCAT
>CAJKVD010000101.1 GCA_905203195.1 uncultured Clostridium sp.
AAAGAATGCAATCCTGTCATATTTATTTTGTTTTATTTTTAATGGTATAGGGTTTTTATGGTATATTTCTAAACATACCAAAGCATCTAATTGTTCTTCAAAAGTATCGATATCATAGTACAATGGTTTACCATATAAATCTTTACCTATTAATATTCTTGCAGCATAAGGTTTTTGACGACCTTTCCCTAAAAAAGCTACTGTCCCTGTTCCATTTGCTCTTTTTTTCATAATTTTCATAATAAAAATACCTCCAATTTTATAATTTATTTTTAATAAACTATTGAAAAGTGAAAGTATTTTTTGTATAATATTAGTACATTCACTTTTAATAGTGTTTGCGAGGAATAAATGTATCGGTTCGTGGTAAAATTGATTACATCTATTCCTTATTTTTCTATTTATTCTTATTTTGTTTTTTCTTATTCTTTAAAAATTCAGCAAATCGCCTTAATTCTTCAATATCATTATCATCAAGTCCTTCTGTATCAATGTTATTTTTTGAAACAAAATTAGAATTTTTATTTTTTTCATATTCCGCTAAATCAGCATAACCAGCTTTAACATATAAATCCAAGTAACTAACTCCATATACTGAAGCTAATTTTTTCAAAACTACTGCACTGGCTCTGCGGTGTCCATTTTCTACAAGAGATAAGTAGCTATTTGAAACTTTAGCTAATTCATATACCTCTCTAGTGGATAATCCTTTATTTTCTCGTAATTTTTTTAGATATAGGCCCATTTCTTTAAGAGACATTTCCATAATGATTCCTCCAATCAATAATATTATATCATTTATGATTACTTTTGTAAAGAATTTTATAAAAATTATTAAAAAAGTGTTGACAAATGAAATCTATATGATATAATGCTTTCAAAAGAAAACAGAAAGGAGATGAAAAAATGGCAAATAGAACTATAATACTTAAGGACGCGGAAATATTTAAAAACATTATAACTAAAGAAGGATTTTCTTACAGACAGCTGGCAAAAGAAGCGGATTGTTCACAAACTCAAATTAGTTTAATAGCTAATGGGGAAAGAAATCCTAGTCCAGAACTAGCAGTTAATATTTGTAGAGTACTTAACAGGCAATTTGATGATATTTTTTTTATAAAAAGTGATTTCAAAAGAAATCAAAAATAACCACGAACCGATACAGAAAAAGAAAGAAGGTGAGAACTTGGAAGATGATAATGAAGAAGTAGAAAGGTTAACTCCTGCAGATATTGCACCAAAATTAAAAATGAGTGTTGAGGGAGTTAGAGCAGCATTAAGACAAGACAAATTTCCATTTGGAATAGCATTTCAAGGAAAGACAGGACAATGGAACTATTTAATAATAAAAAGCAAATTTGAAAAATGGTTGAAAAATATTTAGGGAGGTGAATTTAATGAAAAAAATAAACAAAAGCAAACTATATGAACTTATAGGAAAAGCAACAGTAAGAGCAACAGTATGGGCAATGTCAGTATATTTAGTATATCAAGCAAGCTTGTATATATTAGATAATTGTATAACAGTGTACAGATAAAACATAATCAAGAGAAACTAGTTGAAAGGAGGAAGATATATGTTTTTTGCAATAGCAGGATTTTTGTCTGGAGCATTATTAGTAGTTCTATTTAATGAAAATGCAGAAAGAGCAAATGAATTGTTAAAAGATACAATAAACAACTTAGAAGAAGATATAGATCTATTAAATTCAAAAATAAAGAACAGAGACAGAATGATAGAAAAACAACAAAAAGACAATGCAATATTATTAGATAATGCAGCAGAATTAAGAGCAAAAATAGAAGACTTAAAGAACAATATAGAATTACTAGCAAATAATTTAACAGACGAAAATAAAGAACTAATTCCAGACTACCAATCAGAAAATTAGTTCAGAACATAAATTTATATAAATTCATATCTGTATTTATTTTAACACAAAATAATCAGATATGCAAGAAGGAGAAGAGATGTTAGAAAACAGAATGGTCGAAGATGACTATATAGAAACAAACAATAATTATGACAGTTATCTAGAATATTTACTAGAAAAAGATGATGAACATTATGAAGATGAAATATATGAAAGGTTGAGTGAATAATAATGGAAAGCTTAATAAAGAAACCACAATTTAAAGGTGAAATAAAAGCACAAATTAAAAGTGTTGGAGAGATAGAATCTAATATGAAAGAAGTAAAAAGATATGTTGAAAATCTTAATAATTATTATAAAAACATAACTTTTACAGAGGAAACAATGAAAGATGCTAAAGATGAAAAGTCTAAAGTAAATAAATTTAAGAGTCAAGTTGCAGATTATAGAAAAAATATTATAGCAGAATATAACAAACCTATAAAAGCTTTTGAAGATACAGCAAAAGAAACAGAGAAGCTTTTAGCAGAAACATATAATACGATAAATCAACAAGTTGCCAATTATGAAAACAAACAAAAGGAAATTAAAGAGCAAGAAATAAAAGAATACTTTGAAGAATGTAAAATAGCAAATAATATTGATTTTATTACATATGGACAAGCAAAAATAAATGTAACATTATCAGCAAGTATGAAAAATTTAAAAGAGCAGGCAAAATCATTTATAGATAAAGTAGCCGACGATTTAAAACTAATTGAGACACAAGAACATAAAACAGAAATATTAGTTGAATATAGACAAACATTAAATGTATCACAAGCGATAACAAGTGTAACAAATAGATTTAAGGCTATTGAAGAAGAAAAGAAAAAAATAGAACAAGAAAAAGAACTTCAAGAATTTGTTGTGGATATTGCAAAAGAGTCAGACAAGTATAGTGAACAAATAATATTAAATGCACCATCCATAGAAGAAAAAACAGAAGAAACTTTAACTTTAAAATTTACAGTAAGAGGAACAAGAACAAAATTAAAAGAATTAAAACAATTTTTAGAAAGTGGAGGTTACGATTATGAGTAATGAAGTACAAAAAAATAATGAATTAATGGTCAAATTTGATATTGACGGAAATGAAATAAAATTGACACCAAGTATAGTACAAGAATACATAGTGGGAACAGACGCAAAAATAACAAATCAAGAATTTAAATTATTTACAGAACTTTGTAAAGTTAGAAAATTAAACCCATTCTTAAGAGAAGCATATTTAATTAAATACAAAGCAGGAACACCAGCACAATTAGTAGTAGGAAAAGATGCAATTTTAAAAAGAGCAGTACTAAATCCAAATTACGATGGAATGGAAAGCGGAATCATAGTTCAAAAAGATGATGGAACAGTAGAAGAAAGACAAGGAACATTTAGATTAGGAAATGAACAGCTTGTAGGTGGTTGGGCTAGAGTATTTAGGAAAGACTGGACACATCCTACATATTCAAGTGTAAGTTTTAATGAAGTAGCACAAAAAACAGGACAAGGACAATTAAATTCAAACTGGGGAAGTAAAGGAGCAACAATGGTTGAGAAAGTTGCAAAAGTAAGAGCATTAAGAGAAACATTTGTTGAAGATTTAGCAGGAATGTATGAAGCAGAAGAAATGCAACAAGAAATACCACAACAAGAACCTATTGAGGTACAAACTGAAATAGAAGAACAAACAGAAAATACAAAAGAGGTATCAATGAATGAACTATAAAATTATATCAAGTTGTAGCACAGGAAATGCAACAATAATAAAAGACATAATTTTAATTGACTGTGGAGTTACTTTTAAGAAATTAGAGAAGTATTATAAACAGTTCAAAATAGTACTTCTCACACATATACATTCAGATCACTTTAAAAAAGAAACAATTAAGAAATTAGCACAAGAAAGACCAACATTAAGATTTACATGTTGTGAATGGTTATTAAAACCTCTTTTAGAATGTGGAGTTGAAAGAAAAAATATAGATGTACTTCAAATTGGCACAAAATACGATTATAAGCTCTTTAAAGTTATGCCTATTAAATTATATCATGATGTACCACAATGTGGCTATAGGATATTATTTGACGATTATAAAGTAATCTATATGACAGACACAAAAACAGTTGAAGGAATAAGTGCTAAAAATTATGATTTGTATCTTGTTGAAGGTAATTACGATGAAGATGAGATAGAAGAAAGAATAAAAGAAAAACAACAAGACTGCAAATATGTATATGAATTTAGAGCAAAAGACAGCCATTTAAGTAAACAACAAGCAAGTGAATTTTTATTGAATAATATGGGAGAAAATTCAGAGTATGTTTTAATGCACCAACATATAGAGAGGGGTTAATTATGGATTATAAAAGAATGTGGGAACATCTAAAACAAGATATAGAACAACAAGAAGAATTATCTATTGAAATAAGTATTAACAAATTATTAGAAAGAATGAAAAAAATAGAAGATTCAGAAAAATGTTATGAAAACAGTATGAACTTTTTACTTTAG
>CAJKVD010000102.1 GCA_905203195.1 uncultured Clostridium sp.
AAACATTGGGTGACGTATTGCTATTAAATCTCCTAGTCTGTCTTTTACTCCTAACGGTGCTGTACATGTTTCAACTAATAGGTTTGCTCCTTCTAAGTCTTTTAATTTTTTTCCTGTCCATTTAGCATATTTTTTAACTGCTGGCTCTCCATCTATTTCTACTAATGTTCTTTTTCCTTTTATTTTTGTTATAATTCCACTATTTATTGTTTCATGATATGCTCCTGTATATACATTTGACATTTTTTTATCTGTATAGAAAAATGCTACAGCAACTCCATCTGCAAATATTTCGTTATTTGTATATATGCTCCATTTTCCTTCTACCGTGTTATCAGCTGCACTTCCTCCAAATATTGGAACTCTGCCTATAACATCTTCTATTCCTTTAATGTAGTCCTCTTCTTCTGCTGGTGATGCTACCATATAGAAATATGCTGGGCTGTCTGTTCTTCCTGCTTTTTTCATTGCTTCTTTTGCTACCATTTGTCCTGTTAGTCTTGCTTCTTCTTTTTTTGGTGAACTTGCTACTCCGACTGTTAATTCTGGATCTCCTAATGCTAAGATTCCTGTAAATCCATTTTCACTTGATATAAATCCTTCTGGTGTTATGATTCCTGCACTTGATGTGCATCCAATTATTGGAGCTGTTCCTAATTCTGCTTTTGCTCCTTCTAAAACTTTTTCGACATTACAGTCTACTGATGTGAATAAAAATGCTACTTTTGTTTGTATTAAATCTACTACTGCTTTTTCTGCAGCTTCCTTTCCTTGTGTATAACTATCTTTGTTTGTACTCCATGATACGTTTGATTTTAACATATTCATTCCTCCTTCGTTTTTTATTATTTCCAATTATACCAATAATATTTTATTTTAACAATAGTTTTTTTAAAACGTAATATAATTGTAATAATTATTATTGTTTTACTAGGTGTTTTTTGGTCCGTCCCCAAAAACACCCATTAAAGGGTGTTAATTTTCTTCTCTTATTATTTAATCGCCTAAATTAATTCCAATATTCCTAGCAGTCTTAACTAAATCATCATCCATTGTTACTTTTCTCAAATTACTCTCTGCAGTATTTCCAGAGACAGCACCAATAGTTTTGTTGTTTCCTACAACATCTTCAAGGCTTACATCATCTAATTTACCATTTTTGATAACAGCCAATCTACCAAACTTACCTTCCAAAGCCATCTGCATTGCTTTTGTACCATATTTTGTAGACAAAACTCTATCATAAGCTGTTGGAGTACCACCTCTTTGCATATAGCCCAAAGTAGTATTTCTAGCCTCTAGGCCTGTTATCTTTTCTAATTGATTAGCAACAACTTGCCCAATACCACCTAATTTTGTGTTATCAACACCAGAACCATTATTACGTGTACCTTGAACAACCATTTCTCCACCTTTTGGTTTTGCACCTTCTGAAACTACAACTATACTAAAATTCTTTCCCCTTTTTTGTCTATTTTTAATCTTTTCTGCAACACTATTTATATCATAAGGTATTTCTGGAATAAGTGCAACATCAGCTCCTCCGGCAATTGCTGATTCTAATGCTATCCATCCTGCATATCTTCCCATAACCTCTAAAACCATTATTCTATGATGTGTTTCTCCTGTTGTATGTAACCTGTCTAAAGCCTCCATTGCAACAGATACAGCTGTATTATACCCGAATGTAATTTCTGTACATGCAACATCATTGTCTATTGTTTTTGGAACTCCTATTACATTTACACCTTTTGTAGCAAAGTCTCTTGCTGATTTTTGAGTTCCGTCACCTCCTAATGTGAACAGACAATCAAATTTATCATCTTTTAAATTTTGTATACATACATCTGATAAATCTTGGTATTCTATTTCTCCATTTTCGTTTAGAACTTTATATTTAAAGACATTTGCATTTGTGGATGATCCTATTATTGAACCACCTTTTGGTAATATTCCTTCTGCATTTCCGTCTTCTGCAGTACTTAGTAAAACATAATTGTTTTTTAGTAATCCGTTATATCCATCTATAAAGCCATATGCTTCTACTCCATGGTTTTCTGCTGTTTTTACAATTCCTCTTATTACTGCATTGAATCCTGCTACATCTCCGCCATTAGCTAATATAGCTACTTTTTTTAACATTTTATAATTTCCTCCTTCGCTTTTTTGCATTTTTCTTTTAGCTTTTTCATGTACATTATATCAATAATTTGAAAAATTACAATATATATTTTAAAAAAATACAATTATTTAATAATAATTTTGGGACGGAGGAAATGATTTTTCCTCCGTCCCAAAATCATCATTTTATATATATGCTTGGGTCTACTTGTACTGAGTCTTTTAAGATCTCAAAGTGTAAATGTGTGTCATCTGCCATTTCAAATGCTGCTGTGTTTCCAACTGTTCCTAAACTTTGTCCTTTTTCTACTTTTTCTCCTTCTATTACGAATTCTGATGTTAATAAATTTGCATATATAGTTTCAAATCCGTTTTCGTGTGCTACAACTATGGTTAATCCGTATCTTGGGTCATTTTTTATACTTTTTACAGTTCCTGCTTCTGCTGCCTTTACAACTGTAGTTTTATCTGCTTTTATGTCTATTCCTGTATGGACTGTCCATTCTTGTAAAGTTTGTGAAAATAGCAAGTTGTCTTTAGCAAATTCTTTAACTATTTCTCCTTCTACTGGTTTTATAAATTCTAATTCTTTATTTTCAGCTTTTGTTGTATTGTTTACGGCTTTAGTGTTATTTACATTACTTGTATTATTTTTGTTGTCTCTACCATTTGTATTGCTAGTTTTATTTGTCTGATTGTTTTTGCTATTACTAGTTATATTTTGAGTTTTGACTGTAGTATTGCTTTTTGCTGTATTTTGTTTTTTTTCGTTATTTTTATTTTCTTTTGTAGATTCAGTTGTATTTTCACTTATTTCATTTTTAGCTTCATTTACTGTTTTTCCCATTTCAGTGCTTGTACTTTCTGTGTTTTCTTCTTCTGATGTTTTATTTACCAAGCTTGATAATTGCTCACTACTTAAAGTCCCTTCTTTTACTTCTTTATTTAATCTACTTCCATATATTAACAAACCTGCAACTATTACTGTTAATATTGCAACTCCTATGCTTGCAATTTTTATTATTTTTGTGTCTATTTCCTCTGTTTTTCTTTTCTCTCTTCTCATAATTTCCTCCTTTAATATTTACTTTATTAAAATTATTTCCTATTTTAGGATTTTTATACATAAATATTAAAAGCTTTTTATGTTAAAAAGTTTGGTGAGTTTTATATAATATAAAATAATTAAAAGTCTGAAACTATTTCTACATTGCTATAAAAATGATGTATTATCTCTTCTGCATTTTTTCCTTGTTTTGCTAGGCTATCTGCTCCTGTTTGGCTCATTCCTACTCCATGTCCATATCCTTTTACCTTAAATTGTATATGTTCATTATCTAATTTTATAATTTCAAAATTTGCAGATTTTAATCCAAATATTGTTCTTGTTTCTACACCTGAGAGTTCATGATTGCCAAATTTTACAGTTTTTACTCTCCCACTTTCTGTGTGTTCTAATATTTTTATTTCTTCTGAATTAGAAAAATCTATAGAAATGTCTTGATATTTCTCTTTTATTTTATCAACAATCTCTGTATTTGTTATTATTATATCTGAAGCATATTGACTATATGCATCTTCTCCTGAGGTTTGTACTACTTGTAGATATGGATAGTTTGTTCCACCCCAAACATTTATTGGTATTTCTGTTGTTCCTCCGCTATTTGAATGGAAAAATGCATTAATTGGTTGACCATTATATGTTATTATTTTTCCATTTGTTTCATTTACTGATGAGCTGATTTTTTTCCAATATTCTTCTCTTTTTTGTTCTTCCCATTTAGAAAGTCTTTCCTCTTTTGAAATCCAAGCTTGACAGCATGTGGAATCATCACATATATCTGCATTTTCGTGTTTTTTATTATTCATTTTGTATATTGTATATGTTCTTGCAACTATAGCCTGTGCTTTTAAGGCTTCTTTTTCAAATGTTGCTGGCATTTCTGGAGATACTACATTACATAAATATTCTTCTAGTTTTACATTTTCTACTTCTCCTGTTTTTTTATGTAGCAATTTTATTTCTTTGCTATTACTATTTTCTGCTAGATTATTATTTTCGTTTTTCGTAGAATTTTTTTCTTGTTCTTGAATATTATATTCAGAAGATGTTTGATGATATGTTTTTGTAAAGATTGCTGGTAGTACAAAGCAGATTGTTATAAAAAACAATAAATACATAACTATTTTTTTCATATCTACAAAATTCTCCTTTTAACATACTTCTGCAAGTGATTTTTTCATTTTTTGTAAAATTTTTCTTTCTATTCTCGAAACTT
>CAJKVD010000103.1 GCA_905203195.1 uncultured Clostridium sp.
TTTTTCAAGAATCTTTTTTGATTTGTTATACTTCCACTTTCTCTATCCGCATCAATATCAGAAGATATTACTTCTGCATTAGTTATTTCATCTATTCTTTCGTTTGATAATCTTACATATAGTCCTGCGCTATATCTTGATGGATTACTTATTGTTACCATTTATACCTCCAATCTGTAATAACAATAAGTTGAGTCCGTATCTGTATAAATTATATATACTTAAAAAATAAATTCAAATGTACAATTTATTTGTTTTGCAGAATAGATACACAATATGCTTTAAATGCATCTTGTAAAATTTTTTTAATATCTTTGCCATCATCTTTAAATATTTCCTTTACTTTATATTCTCCTATTGTTTTAACATTACTTCCCATAAACCTTACACTCTCCTTTCAATTAATAAGTATATAGTTATTTTAGACACAAAAAAGAAGATATCTCCTTAACAAAATACCCTCTTTGAATCAACTATTTATTACTAATTCAAAATTATTTTCTATATTTATCTGCCTGTTTTTCAATTTCTTCTGGTGTAAATAATTCCATAAGAGTTAGCATATAACCTGCAAATTGTTCATTAGTTATCTCTAAATTACCTGTGTGTTTTAAATATTCTTTCGCTACTAAACCATACGAAGCAATTTGTCTTCTTGTAATAAATTCCGTTTTTTCTTCTTTGCTCATTGCTTGTTCTACCAAAAATTTTTCTTCGTTTTTTATTTTCTCTATTTCTATTCCTAGTGCAATAATTAGTCCTTTATCTACAAGTTTCATTTCTCCTTTGTCTAATGCGCCTATATAATAATGTAGTCTTTTTTTATCAATAACCCTTAATTGTTCCAATAATATAATTGAATCTCTTTCTAATCTTTTTTTGTATCCTTTTATAAATACATGAGTTGGTAATTTGGCTTTTGTTTTCACTTTACTTGTAATTGGTGCAATTATAGTTGTAGGACTAAATTTGTTTCCAATATCATTTTGCAAAATTAAAACAGGTCTAATACCTGTTTGTTCACTTCCTATGCAATTATCATCTTCTAATAAAGCATAATATAAATCTCCTCTATTTAATTTTTCTTTCATTTTCCATTTCTCCTTTTTTCATAATTTTTCCAATATTCAAATTCTTCTTTTATTTCCATTTCTAGTTCTTTATCTGTTTTATTTTTATTACTTCCTAATATAATTAAATATGTAAGAATTGCTATGATTACAAAAAATATAACTATAAATATAATCATTTTCTCCTTTTTTATCAAAGGGCTATCATTTTACAGATAACCCTAATAATTATCTATCTTTCTCCTAATTCATTAAACAGCAATAGCGACATTGCTCACAGGAATTTCACCTATCTAGTACACTAGACTTGTTCTCAATGCGTGCGATGGTACTTTTAAACCACTCAAGCTATGACTAAACAAGAGTATCATTATACCTATTATTAGTCTTCGCCTTATGAGTTGCCATCTCATATTTAAGTTGGAGTTCTGCATCCCCTTTAAACTGACTCTTAATAATAGAAAGTATTTAATGAGGTTATATTCAATTTTCAAAGTACAATCGGGATAATTTTAAAAACCCCCTCATTCCTTGAAAGGAAAAAAAGGGAATTTTGTAGGGTGTTTTTCAAAAGTTTTTTTATTTTTTTAAAAATTTTCTCAATTTTTTAAGTATTCTATTTTTATCATCATAGACAGAAGTGTAGTGTTTTCCCACTATTTTTGCATAATCTCTAACAGATACTTCTTCAAAAAATAATGCTCTTATAAGTTTGTAATCATAATCATTTAATTGTAATAATGCATTTTTTAATCGCTCAACTTCTATATTTCTTTCTATTTCAGCACATATATCTACATTCTCATCTGGTAATATATCTATACCTCTAATTTCATCATCTTCTTTTGCCATCTCATTTATTGAAAAATGTGCAAATCTTCTTGATTCACTCAAAACATATTTATGTCTTTCTACATCTCTATAAAATTCTTCATATTCTTTTCTAGTTACTTCTATTAACATTCCGTTGTACTGGAATAAACCACTTTTTTAAATATTCCCTTTTTGTTTTTCTTCTATTTTCTAATTCTTTATATGTAATCTCTTCATAATTACCTTTGCTTATTCTGATAAAACATTTTGCATTATCTTCCATTTTCTATTTCTCCTATCAACTCAAAATTTTTGAATTGACAGGCTGGTGGGCTACGACAATGTTTTTCTTTTAGCAAATAAAAAAAATCAAGCACACAGAAACATACTGCATACTTGATTTGTTCATTTAGGCACAAAGTCGCACAAAAATTCAAATACTTTTCAATAGTATTAAGTTCTAATAGACTTATAATGCCTAACATACACCAAACTCCTTTTAGAAAATTCCTTAATTTTTTCTAAAAAGAGTTTTTAAACTTAACACATACATACTTAACAAGAAGTCCACAATTTGTTTTTGAAATTATCTTGCGTTATTTAAAAAATCTTTTGAATCTGCCCTTTTTAGACTTCTATTAAGTTCAAAAGCATTATAAATCCATTTTTTTACTTTTTTTAAAAAGGGGCATTTAAGGGGAAAAAGGGGCAAAAAAGGGCTGACTTTTTTGCTAAATTTTTCCAATTTGGTTGATTTTTCTCAATTTTAGTGGTATAATATTTATGTAAACTTATTTTAGATAAATAAATTGGAGGATTTAAAATGGTAAAAATTCTTATTGCAAATAAGGATATAACTGATCAGAATTTAAATAAATTTCAATTTTTAAGAAAATATCCAGAATATAGAATTAAAATTTCAAATACTGGAATAGAAACTATGAAACAATGTATGAAAATAAAACCTAATATCATAATATTATGTACAAATATCGAAGATGTACCTTTTTATGAATTACTTGATAAATTGTCGAAACTTCCAGATGAAGAATCAAAAAGCAATGTGATTTTAGTTGTAGAAAATGAAGATGAAAAGAAACTTTTAAAAAACACATCTAAACTTTGCGAAATTATTGATAAAGGTTTTGAAATTGAAGAATTAAAAAATCTATTAGAACATTTAAAAATAAAATATAAATTTCCAGAACTAACTAATGCCGATATAACCGCTCTTTTTGCAGAACTTGAAGTTGATCCACGCAAAGATGGTTCTTCCTATATGCAATTATCTATATACAATAATTATTATACTTTGGATGAATATCCTAAATTAGTACAAATTTACGATAATATTTATAAGAATTTTAAGGTTGAACCAAAGATAACAAGAAATAGGATGCGTACTTCTTTGCATCGTTTAAATAACTCATATAATTCTAACGAACACCCTGTTTATTCAAAAATATTTGGAACAAGAAAAAATGTTACTCCAAAAGAATTTATAGATTGCTGCACAGATTATTTTATTAGAGAAAAACATAGAGATAACTAAAAAAATACCTTACAAAGTTATTTACTCTGTAAGGTATTTTTTGCTATTCCTAAATCTAATAATTGTAATTCAGCAAAAATTTTATCTATCTCTGAATTTTCAAAACCAATTTCATTTAAAAAACTCTTTTTTGTATTTGATAATTGTCCTAATGTCAAAATACCGTTTTTCTTCATATTGTCAATTTTTTCTTGATTCAAAAAATCTAATCTTTGTACTGATTGCTTGTAATATTTATTCTCCATTTTCTGCATCTCCTCTTACTTTAATTGCTACCATATAATTATTACTTTCTACTATCTTTCGTTCTCCTTTATAACTAAATTTTGCACCAGTAAAATATACTTGATAATTTAAGTTTTCTAATCTTGTCTTTGCATATTGTAAAAATATATCAACATCCTTTTCTGCAAGGTTATGCTTTACTCGTAAATCATAAACGCTACACTCAATATAATTTTCATTTTCTGCTATTTTATTATCTAAATACTCTGTTATAAATTGTATAGTCATTTTTTTACACTCCTAAATTGTTAATATTTTAAACTTTCCATATCTAATAGAAAATCAAATATGCTCATTGTTATTATACCTTCTTCGTCTCTCCATCTTTTTATAAAATCCTTAACAATTATGAATTTTTTAAAAGAATCATTTATTTTTAACAATGGTCTTTCTTCTTGTTGTCTTTTTTCTTCATCTGGCATTGCAAATGCAGATTGAATATATATTTTATTACTTCCTTTATTAGCAATAAAGTCTATTTCAAGTTGTTTATATGTTAATTTATCATTTTCTTTTGCCCTTTGCTCTACTACACCAACATCAACTTGGTAACCTCTCCTTTTTAATTCTAAATAAATTGCATTTTCCTTTATATGTGTTTCTTCTTGTTGCCTAAAATTTATAAATGAATTACGAAGTCCTAAATCGCTAAAATAATATTTTGATGGTGGACGTATATA
>CAJKVD010000104.1 GCA_905203195.1 uncultured Clostridium sp.
ACTTCTCTTGTTTGTGGCATTGCTCCTTCAAATGCATCTACTAATAATAATACTCCATCAACTGTTTTTAAAACTCTTTCTACTTCTCCACCAAAATCAGCATGTCCAGGTGTATCTACTATATTTATTTTTATATCTCCATGCATAACTGATGTATTTTTTGAAAGTATTGTTATTCCTCTTTCTTTTTCTTGGTCATTTGAATCCATAACTCTTTCTTGTACTTGTTCATTTTCTCTAAAAACATGGCTTTGCTTTAACATAGCATCTACCAATGTTGTTTTTCCATGATCAACGTGTGCTATTATTGCTATATTTCTAATATTTTTATTATTCATTTTTCCTTTCCTTCCCTTTTTTTATTTACTTTTATTATTTAATAACGTCCTTAATTATACTACTATAGAGCACATTTGTCAACATAAATTCAATGGTGTTTTTTGAGTCCAAAAACACCACCCAAAAATTACAAATTTGCTAATTTTATAATTGTGTCCATCATTTCTTTTGTTACTTTATCAAGATTTTCTTTTTCTGGCGTCTTTGATTTATATTGGCTATAATCTAAAGGCTTTCCATATCTTACTATTATTTTTGAAAATGGCCCTTTAGTAACTTCTACACCAACTGGTAATATAGGTTTTCCTGTTCTTATTGCCATAAATGCTGCACCATTTTTTACCTTTACACCTTTTTCTAATCCTTTTGTTGTTCCTTCTGGAAATATTCCTAATACTTCTTTGCTATTTAATACCTTTAATGATTTTTTCATTGCATCTACATCTTGTTTTCCTCTTTTTACTGGTATTACATCAAATAGTTTTCCTAATCTTGCTAAAAATGGATTATTAAAAAGTTCTATTTTTCCCATAAAATTAACTTTTCTAGGGCAATATACAACAACCACTGGAACTTTCATAAAATCAATATGATTACCACATAATATAAAAGCTCCATCTTTTGGTACATTTTCTGTTCCTTCTATTTTTACACGATAAAAAATTTTATAATAACTACGTAAAAATCCCCATACTATTCTTCTTTGCAATTTTGTCCATATTGTATCTTCTTTTTTATCAAATTTACTAGAACTTTTTTCTTCCTTCTTTATCTTTCTTAATTGTTTTTTTGTTAGTTTATTTTTGCTTTTCCATTTTTCTGAACTTTCTATTATTCCACAAATTTTTTCAACTACTTCTGATATTTGCAATTTTGTTGTATCCAAATAAATTGCATCATCTGCTTGTTTCAAAGGTGCCACTTTACTTGTCTTATCATTATTATCTCTAAATTTTATATTTTCTAATACTTCTTCATATGTTGATTCTATTCCTTTTTCTTTATTTTGCCTTATTCTTCTATTAGCTCTTTCCTCTGGAGTTGCATCTAAATATATTTTTATTTCAGCATTTGGAAATACATTTGTTCCAATATCTCTGCCTTCCATTATTACATTCTTTCCTTCTGCAACTTTTCTTGATAAATTAGTAATATTTTCTCTAACTTCTACTAAATGTGATACTTGTGAAACTAATTCATTTACCGCATTTTCTCTTATTTGTTTTGATACATCATCATCATTTAAATAAACTTTATCTTCATTATTTTCTTTTTTGAATTCTATTTTTATATTTTTTAATAATTCATTAATTTTTTCTGTGTCAGTAATTTTAATACTATTTTTTATCATATATAAAGTTACACATCTATACATTGCTCCAGTATCAATATATATTAATCCTTCTTTTTCTCCTACTAACTTTGTAACTGTTCCTTTACCGCTTCCAGCTGGTCCATCTATTGCTACTACAAATGACATTACATTCACTTTCCTTTCATACTATTTATTTTCATTTTCAGGTACATAAATATTTTTAACCACTACTTCCATGTCAACAATATTCATTGATGTTAAGTTTTCAATCTCTTTTTTTGATTTTTCCTTAAACTCGTTTATTTCTTTAATAACATTTACTCCATACAAAACAGTAACTTCCATGTATAAACTTGCACCATCACCATAATTTGAAACCCTAACTTTTTGAATTTTATAAATACCTTTTGTTTTACTAGCTAAATACTCTAATATTTGTCTAAATACTGTATCAGATATTGTAAAATTTCCCATATAACTAAATGTAGGCCTAATTATTGATTTTTCTGAAATATATGGTTTTTCCCCTTTTCCTTTACTTTTAAATATTTGTAATGGATCCAACAAATAGCCAGAAAAATCTTTTTTAATTTCAAATGTTGGAACAGGTATTACATGTTTTCCTTCTGTTACACGTATTCTTCTTGCAGTCTCCATTTCTTGTTTAGTTGCAACATCTTGTATATATACAGTTTCCTTTATTGGTGGCAAACCTAAATTTGCAGCTATTTTTTGTACCATACCATCAGATGTTCCTAATATTAAAATTTTATCTGGTTTATATTTTCTAAATGCCTTTTCTATTTCTTGTTTTTCTTCGCCTGTATAAAACAAAGCATGTTTTACTGTTTCTATTTTAGTTGGCGCCTTTTTAGCTGATGTTCCTGCTATAACCTCATTTCCTTTTATTAACAAACCATCATCTATTATATAATCAATACCTTTTTCACCAGCCACCATTTGTGCTCTATAACTTTTTCCAGTTCCAGATGGTCCAACAAATGCATATACTTCTATTTTATTTCCAAATATTTCTTTTAATAGTGCCATTTTTATCCCCCTATACATTATCTATAATCTGTTACACTTAATGCAGGATATTGATATGTTTCTCCTCCATCTGTAAATTGCCCATTTGATATATGATCTCTATTAATATATGAACTCCCCCTTAAAAAATATTTATATTTTGTTTCATTTCCAACTTTACCATTTCCTATAATTACAGGATCATCCCATGTACAATCAACAGCATACCAATTTTGATTTATTTGTACATAATTCCACGCATGATTTTCTGTTGTTCCATTTGAATTTGTAGCTTTTCCTATTACCATAACACATGGAATATTCATATTATCTACCAAATATTTAAATGCTTTTGCATAACCCTCACAAACACATTTATTTTTTACTAAAGCTCCATAAATATCATATATATTATTTTGTGATACTGTTGTATCATAATCAACATTATTTATCAAATAATCATGAACCAATTTTATATCACTATACGCATTATTTGTTTTTTGTGTAACAATCTGATTTTTTGTTTGTTCTACCATCTTAATAGCCTCTTCTACTTCACTTTGTGAATTAAAATCATCTGTAAAATAATTTGGTTTATCTCCATTATTTATAAAAACATTATATGTTTTTTTCTTTCTTTTTGTAATTGTTTCTATATTCAAATACAATTTATTTGCAGAAATATAAAAAACATCTGGATTGTCATATAAATATGTTTCTACTGCCGACTGATAATATTGTCCCAATAGATTTTCTCCATTTTCTTTTTCCAAAATACTTGTAAATGATGTCCCTAAATCAATCCTAGCCGTTCCAGTTTTTAAATTCTCTTTATTAGATTCAAGAGCTTTATATATTGTTTTTGAATAATCATTTAATTGATTATAAAAATATTTATTTATCTGAACATTACTATAATTTGTATCTTCTTTTGTTCCTGACGATGAATTTATTATTTGATTTATTTTATCTTTTACGACTTGTGGTGTTGTTATCTTTTTTGAGTCTTGTACAGAGTTGTCTGTTGCTGGATTATATGTAGATACAAAATTTTCTACTATTTGACTTGAATCCTCACCCATTATGTCTTGATATATTAATACTCCAAATAATCCTAGAACAACAATAATTAAAATCATCACAATTGTCATGATAAAACTTGCAAAACCATTTTTCATATTCATCTTCCTTTTCTACTTTTCTTCACTCTTTATATTTTAACATAAACAATAAAAAAATGATAGACTTTTTTTGTATAGTTTTTAAAAAAATACAAATACTATTTTTAAATAATGTAAATTTTACAAATAAATAGAAAGGTAGTTTTTATATGAATTTCAAAAATATGTTATCATCACTTTTTACTTATACGCCAAAAGAAAAATATAATTTTGTTCTTTTAGAAAATAACAATGAAGATAATAAAAATAACCAAACAAATAAAAAAACTGAATCATCACTTAAAACTAAAGAAATTTTTCCTGCTCTTTCTGTAAATTTAGAATATGTAAAAACCAAATATAATTCTATAATTAATAGTGATATCATAATTAGAGAATTTATATTAAATGCACGTGGCAAACAATATTCCGCTTTTCTACTTTATATTGATGGTATGATTGATACAGAAATTATGAATAAATTTATTTTAGAGCCACTAATGCTCAGAAAT
>CAJKVD010000105.1 GCA_905203195.1 uncultured Clostridium sp.
CCTATATTTACACACAGATAATTATAAAATGACAAATATATGGCTAAAATAAAATTTATAGAATGAACGCCATTAAATCCTTTTCAAATACGTTTCTAATTCTGATAATTTAATCTTTCCTCAAATTGTAATTCTTGTTTAATTATCTTCATTACAGACACCATTCTTTCTTGAATGACATTTTTGCAATAAAAAAATATCATCCATCTCTGAATGATATTTGTATCAATCTATTCTATTAATTCGAACAGATTCGTTATTGGTGGGCCAAGAGGGGTTCGAACCCCCGACCCCACGCTTAGAAGGCGTGTGCTCTATCCAACTGAGCTATTGACCCATAACTTAGAACAATACATATATTAACACAAAAAGCGAGCAATGTCAATATTAAAAAATAAAAAAATCAAAATTTAAACAAAAATGTAATTTGTGTGTAATAGTATTGAAACATAGTTGTAACACAATTCATTATTAGAATATGATATAATAAATGTAAACACAACAACGAAAGGAGAAGAAAATGAAAATATTACAAATATTAAAAAAACTAATATATATTCAAATAATATTAGTGCTAATGTGCTCAAATATTAATATAGTATACAGCCGAGATAATAATGAAGAAAATATAAAAATAGTAAACAGTTGGGAAAAACTAAAAGAAGAGATAGAATCAACAAATAATACAACTAAAAAAATAGTAATAGAGACAAATAAAAGTGAAAACTGGGAAGCAGATTCTACAATAACAATTAAAGAAAATCAAAAAATACTTATAATAACAACAAACAATGTAGTAATACAAAGAAAGCAAGAATTCAAAGAGAGTTTATTAGAAAATAAAGGAATATTGATATTAGGTAATGATGAAATGGAAGGCAACATAACATTTGATGGAAATAAAGAAAAAGTAACCTCAAATAAGCCATTAATAAATAGTGAAAAAGGAGAATTAATAATTAATAATAATATAAATATCCAAAACAATCATTCAACAGAAAATGGAGGAGGAATTTCACTAACAAATACAACAGCAAATATAATGCGGAGGAACAATACAAAACAATGTTTCTGATCAATATGGAGGAGGAATATATATAAACACATCAAAAACATTAATAGAAAACAGCAAGATTGAAAAAAATGAAGGAAGCTATGGAGGAGGAGCATATGTAGCAAATACAGAAAGTGAAATACAAGTAAATAATACTAAAATAAATGAGAATAAAGCAACAAAAGGAAGTGGAGGAGGAATATATTCTTATGGCAATATTACAGTTTTAGGAGATGAGACCAATATAAGCAATAACATAGCACTAACATATGGCGGAGGCATAATGATAAAAGAAGAAGGAAAAATTTCAGGAGGAACAATAACTCAAAATAAAGCAACACAAAATGCAGGAGGAGGCGTCAGAGTAGATGGTAAATTAATATTAGAGAATGCAAATATCACAAATAACATTGCAAACACAACAGGAGGAGGCATTGATTGGACAAGTGGAATATTAATTTACAAAAATGGAAATATACAAAAAAACACAGCTAAAAATCAAGAAGATGATATGTACCCAATACGCACAGAAGAAAAAGAAGATTGGAGCAAATTTGACGAGTGGAATATTACACCAATAGACATAAGATTAGAAAAGAAATACAAAAGAAACCAGGACATAGCAAACTGCAGTATTCAAGGTATGGTAACAACAGATAAATATTTAATATTTGCTCAGATGGAAACAGAAGAAAAAAACACAAAAATAAATATAGTTGACAAAAACACATATGAAATATTAAATACAGTAGATGATTATTGCTTTGGACATGCTAATAATATGGCTTATAACAATAAGAATGATAGGTGCTATATTTCTTATCAGAAGGACAAAAAAAGTTATATAACATCATTTAAAATATCTGATAATTATGAATTAGAAGATGTTATAAACACAGAAACAGACAAATACTATTATGCATTAACATATAATAATGATAATCACAACTTCATAGGAATATCTGGAAATGACGTTTATGAGATAGATGAAGATTTAAAAAATAGTACAAAAATATTTACACTAAAAACCAATAATCTAACAAAACAAGATATAACATATTATAATGGAAAAATCTATTGGATATGCTTTGAGACAGGAAGAGAAAGCATATATCAAAAAAAATATAACAATAGAGAAAAATACAGCAATGTATTATTTGTTTATAATATGAATGGAGAACATGAAAAGACATTATACATATCAAATCAGATTCTTGCAGGAGAAGCAGAAAGTGCATCCATAGAAGACGGCAAATTATTAATAGGCTATAATTCTTCTAACTGGACAGAAGTTTCATTTTACAGTAGTGATTACTTAAATACAACAACAAAAAATGACGGAAACAATAAAAATAATGAAAAAAATAATAATCAAAAATCAGATGAGGAAAAAATTAATGGCAATGATAAAAAAGATTTTACAACAAAAATTAAAAGGTTACCTTTTGCAGGAAAAGAATTTAAATATATAATATTAATATTTGTAATAGTAGTAAATGCAATTATAGTTAAAATAAAATTGAAAAAACTCTCTTAATAAAAGAGAGTTTTTTCATATTAAAAAGAACAATGCACATAAATTTGCTAAAACAAATTTCATACACGAACAAAGACATATGAAAAGTATTAATGATATTAATGTCCGCTTTTGTTTTTTTGTCAAAATGTTCTAAAAATTGTATTTCCGTAATGTGAAATTCTTGTGAAAAACTTTACAACAAAAAAACAAAATGATATCATAGTAAAAGAAAACAAGACTAGAGTCTAATAAAAATAAAATGTAAGGAGGAATTTCTCGTGATTGAAGTAAAAAACGTCACAAAAAAATACGGAAAAGTTGTAGCCGTAGACAATATCAGCTTCACAATTAAAGATGGAGAAATCATAGGTCTATTAGGTCCGAATGGAGCAGGAAAAAGTACAACAATGAATATGATAACAGGTTTTATAGAACCAACAGAAGGAACTATAGTAATAGATGGATTTGATATTGAAAAAAAGCCAAGAAAAGCAAAAAAAGAAATTGGGTATATGCCAGAGGGAGTGCCAATATACACAGATATGACAGTAAAAGAATTTGTAACATATATGGCAGAGATCAAAAAAGTAGATAGAAAAACCAGAAAAGAACAAGTAGAAAAAATAATAGAAGAAACAGGACTAAAAGATGTAGAAAAAAAATTAACAAGAAATTTATCAAGAGGATATAAACAAAGAGTAAGTATGGCAGGGGCACTAGTAGGAGAACCAAAAATACTAATACTAGATGAACCAACAGTAGGATTAGATCCAAAGCAAATAACAGAAATAAGAAATTTGATAAAGAGTTTAGGAAAAACACACACAATAATATTAAGCTCACACATATTATCAGAAGTAAGTCAGATATGCCAAAAAGTAATAATAATAAATAAAGGAAAAATAATAGCTGTAGATACACCAGAAAACCTAGAAAACAAAGTAACAAATAAAAATGATATTTATGTTACAGTAGAAGATACAGAAAGCAAAATAGAAAAAGTAGCAAAAAATATAAAAGAAATAACAAAAATAGAATTTATAAAAGAAAATGATGATAAAACAAAACAATATTTAATTGAATCAACTAATGATACAGATTTAAGAAAAATATTATTTCAAGAATTTGCAAAAGAAAATATAACAATATTTGAAATGAAAAAAGCAGATGCAACACTAGAAGATGCATTTATGAAACTAATAGAAGGGGGTAACTAAATCATGTGGGCAGTAATAAAAAAAGAATTAAAATCATATTTTACCACACCTATGGGATATGTATTTATAGGAGTATTTTTAATAGCATTAAGTATATCATTTTATTTTAGTGTTATAGGAGCAGGAAGTGTAAACTTAGAACGAATATATTATTCATTACCAACAATAATAGTATTAGCAGTAATAATACCACTATTAACAATGAGATCTTTTTCAGAAGAAAGAAAATCAGGAACAGAACAGTTATTATTAACATCACCACTTAGCATAACAAAAATAGTATTAGGAAAATTTATAGCAGCAGCAATAGTTGTAATAATAACAGAATTAATAAGTTTTATGTACTTTGCAATTACATGCCATTTTGGAACACCACACATACAAACAGCATTAGTAACAATGTTAGGATTTCTACTATTCTGTATGACATACATAGCATTTGGAATATTAGCATCAAGTATCACAGAAAACCAAATAATAGCAGCGATTATATCAATAGCATTTTTCTTAATAACATGGGTATTACCAG